>NZ_FUYD01000003.1:0-268863 GCF_900167505.1 Clostridium sp. USBA 49 | reverse complement strand
TATCTGGTGATGATGGCGAGAAGGTAACACCCGTTCCCATTCCGAACACGCAAGTTAAGCTTCTCAGCGCCGATGGTACTGCTCGGGAGACCGAGTGGAAGAGTAGGACGTTGCCAGGTAGGTTTTAAAACCTAATATATAAGGTTCACTAGCTCAGTCGGTAGAGCACATGACTTTTAATCATGGTGTCCGGGGTTCGATTCCCCGGTGAGCCACCAAAAACTCTTGAAAGTGTTTATTTTCAAGGGTTTTTAACTTTTTTGTATCAATTTTTAGTTGGTTGGGTAGAGTTTAAAAAACATAGAAAAATTCAATGTTGAGAGTGAAAAACTACCTCAAAATTTTAATGCAATAGGTTTTAAAACCTAATATATAAGGTTCACTAGCTCAGTCGGTAGAGCACATGACTTTTAATCTAGGTATTGATGTAGGTATAAAGTCATTTTGTGCTATGTCCAATGAGAAAGCTATAGAAAAGCAGATAAATATTAAAAAACTTTTAAAAATAATATAGAATAAACTAGGGTTTAAAAACCCTAGTTTATTCTTTTTAAAGCAACTTGAGCTGAATTATATAAAATGCTTACTGCAACTAAATTGAATATTGTTGCTGGAAGAACAACCCCAAGCATTAGTGAAAAAAATGGTCCTGGAAGTCCAAATAAAATTAAAGCTGAGCCTAAAAAAACTGTTCCACTTATAAGTGTTCCAACAATTGAAATTATTGCCATTTCAACTTGATGATTAACTTTTTTGTCAAGAAATTTAAAAAGAAAATAAATTAAATTAGAAGTTACAATTTTATCTATTATATTAGGTATTTGTCCCATTGGGAATCCAGTAGTAAGTGCAGTAAGTATTCCAGCAGCAAGTCCAATTACTAAAGTTGTTTTATAATCGTCGCAAAGTGCTATAGCTATAAACATCATGCTAAGTAGAAAATCTGGTTTCATTCCAAAAAGTATTGGAGGAACTATTTGGTGTAATATTAAACCTATGGCTAAAAGTAATGAGCTAATTGTTAGTTTTCTTAAATTCATGATTTTTCTCTCCTTTAAAAAATATTTTTATTAAATTTTATTTCATATATATTTATACTTCTTTTTAAAGAAAAAATATAAAATGTAAAATAAATTGCTATAATATAAAATTTATATTATAAAATTAAATTAAAAAAACCTTCACCCTAAATAATAGGGCGAAGGTTATCCGCGGTGCCACCTAAATTATACAAAAATTGTATATCTCTATAAGACACACTATCATGTCTTTTCCCTTTTAACGGTGGGCATCCGTTAAGTACTACTCTTTTAAGAAAACTTAAAATTTCGGCTTACTCCTAAAGGTCCATTCACTGAAGCATATCGTACTGAGATTCCACCATCCTCAGCTCTCTGAAACTAATGACTACAGCTACTATTCCTTTTCAATGGATTTAATGTATTGTTATCATTATAATACTATGTTAAAGTAATAGTGTCAATATATTTTTAATTTTGTTATATGATTTTATTTATAAAATTATATCCAATTAAGCAAAATATTGTTTATAAGGTTTATATAAGCTTACTATTTTATTATACTAATATTAAGCCTTCACATTGGATATCTATAATATATTATAAAAGAATAGCTTTATTACATGAAAGGAGTATTATATGGAAGATATAGAATTTCTTAAAAAACTTTGTATGTGCCATGTTCCAAGTGGTAGGGAGTATTTAATTTATCCTGTTATTGAGGAAGCTTTTAAACCATTTGGAGATATTAAAATGGGAAAATTAAATAATATTTATGTACATAAAAAAGGAAATGGTAAAAATAGCATTATGCTTATGGCACATGCTGATGAGGTATTTTTAATGATAACAGACATAAGTGAAAATGGATTTTTAAAATTCAAAGGAAATGGAATTGATGCAAAAACTCTCGTATCTCAAGAGGTAATAATCCATGGAAAGAAAGATATTTTAGGAATTATAGGCGTAAAACCTCCACATCTTATTAGTGAAGAAGATAGAAGAAAGTCTATTACGGAAGAAGAATTGCTTATAGATACAGGCCTTTTAAAAGAAGAAGTTAAGTCTATAGTTAATATTGGAGATTATGTTACTTTAAAAAGAAATTTTTATGAACTTTTAAATAATAATGTAACTTGCAAATCTATAGATGATAGAGCTGGTATTGCAGCAATGTATGCATGTGCTAAAGAACTTCAAAATATAAATCATGATTTAGATGTATATTTTGTGTCTTCATGTCAAGAAGAGGTTGGACACAGAGGGGCAAAGATAGGTAGTTATGAGGTAAATCCTACTATGGCAATTGCTATAGATGTAACTTTTGATGGTGGTGCTTTAGGGGATAGTGATAGGGAGAATAGATTAGGAAAGGGACCTGTAATATGTATTGGACCTAATATTCATCCTAAGTTTAGAAAAAAGCTTATGGACATAGGTAAAGAGTATAATATATCATATCAAGTTGAAGTTGAGCCAGGAAATACAGGAACAGATGCTTGGGATATACAAATAACAAGAAATGGTATACCTACACTTTTAATATCTATTCCTATTAAATATATGCATACTTCAGTTGAGATTGTAAATATGGAAGATATAAAAAATACAGGAAGGATAATAGCTAAGTTTATAGAAAAAATAAAAGATGAGGAGGTGCAGGAGCTGTTATGCTTTTAGAAAAATTAAGCAATGCTGCAGGTCCTTCAGGTTATGAAGGAAATGTTAGAAATATTATAAAAGAAGAAGTTAAAAAATATGTAGATGAAGTAAAAGTAGACAATATGGGGAATATTATAGCTCATAAAAAAGGTAATAAGAATAGTAAAAACAAAGTAATTATAGATGCTCATATGGATGAAGTTGGATTTATAATTACAGGTTATAATGAAGATGGTACTTTAAAATTTTATTCTCTTGGCGGTATTTCTGGTAATATTTTACCTTCAAAGGTAGTTTTAATTGGAGATAATAAAATTCCAGGAGTTATAGGGTTTAAGCCTATACATCTTCAAAGCAGTGAAGAAAGAAAAAAAGCTGTGTCTTATAGTGATTGCTGCATAGATATTGGTTCTAAATCTAAAGAAGAAACTGAAAAGTTAATAGAAATTGGAGAATTTGCTGTATTTGATACAGAGTTTAGTGAATTTGGAAATGGGCTTTATAAAGGAAAAGCTTTTGATGATAGAATAGGTTGTGCAGTTCTTATAGAGGCTTTAAAAGAAAATTATGAGTGTGATATTTATGGAGTTTTTAATGTTCAAGAAGAAGTGGGAGAAAGAGGAGCTTTTGTATCAGCTTTTAATATTAAAGCTGATATAGGTATTGTTTTAGAAGGAACTATTTGTGCAGATATGCCTAATGTTTTAAAACATTTAAGAGCCACAGAAATAGGGAAAGGACCTGCAATATCTATAATGGATAAAACAAGTATTTTTAATAATGATATTGCCATGGAAATTATGAAAGTTTGTGATGAAAAGAAAATACCTTACCAAAAAAGAAGAGCCATAGCTGGAGGAAATGATGCTTATGCTATTCAATCTTCAGGGGAAGGGGCTAAAGTTGCAACTATTTCTGTACCTTGCAGATATATTCATTCTTCTGTATCTTTAGCAAGTAAAAGTGATTATGAAAATACAGTTAAGCTATTAATAGAATATTTAAAAACTATAAAATAATATTAAAGTTTCAATGAAATAAGCTGTAAAATTGTAGACTTAAAGTTATAAGTTTTGAGTGATAAGGAGGATTTTTATTATGGACAGTACATTAAGCAGGCTCCTTTTGAGTTTTGGAGTAAGCGGACATGAAACAAATGTAAGAGAGACTATAATAAATGAATTAAAAGGTATTAATTGCAAAATAAAAGAAGATAAAATGGGTAATCTTATTGTAAAAATAGGTGAAGGTGCAGAAAAATTTATGTTTTGTGCTCATATGGACGAAATAGGACTTATAGCATCATATATAGAAGATAATGGCTTTATAAGAGTAGGGAACATTGGAGATTTTAATGCAAATGATGTAGTTCATAATTTTATTAAATTTGAAAATGGAGTAATAGGCAAAATAGCTGCAACTAAAGATAATCCTGAAATAGATGATTTATTTATTGATATTGGAGTTAAAAATAGAGAAGAGGCATTAAATAAAGTACAAGAAGGTGATGTAGCTGCATTTTTTAAAAATACTATAGAAATTGACAATAATATTATAGGCTGTGGACTTGATGATAGAGTAGGATGTTATATTTTAATTAGGCTTATAAAAGAAATCAAAGAAACAGATAAAGAGCTTTACTTTGTATTTTCATCTCAAGCTGAGCTTGGAGGGAGAGGTGCAAGAGCAGCGTCTTTTGAAATTGAGCCTGATTATTCAATAGTTGTTGATTTAGAAGAATCTTCAGATATTATTGGAGGTAAAGGTAATATAAAGATAGGAGAAGGGCCGGTTTTAACTGTTATGGATAGAAGCCTTATAATGCATCATGAAATAAAAGAAAAACTAGAGAATGCTGCTAAAAATAATAATATTTCTATACAATATACAGCATCAAAAAGATTTACTGATGGTGGTACAATACATAAAGAAAAGTGTGGAGTTAAAACAGGGGTTGTTTCTATTCCTTGCAGGTATAATCATTCTGTTTCAGAGATGGTATCAATAGAAGACATAGAAAACACTATAAAACTTTTAAAAGGTTTAATGTAAATTTTGTATTTTAAAAGTATAAATGTTTTAAATAAATTGAAAAGTCATGCATAAATTGGGAAAATCCTTTTTATGTATGACTTTTATTAATATAAATATTTTGATGCATTTTATTTAAGTTTAGAATAAATTACAAATATAAAGTTTAATGAAAAATTTATTAAATTGAAATTAAACAGTACAATAAGCTATAATAAAATATACAAAATATTATAGAAAGGGTTTTTTATTCATGGATAAAAAAAAGATTAAATGGTTTTTAGTTTTGGCTTGGATGATAGTTATTTTTATATTTTCAAATCAGCCAGGAGATATATCAGATGAAAATAGTAAGTTTGTAATATATATATTTAATCTTCTTGGATTAGATTTAAATAGTACATTTGGAGATTTAGCAAATTTTATTGTAAGAAAGGGTGCACATTTTACAGAATATTTTATTCTTTATATGTTTTTATATAATGCTTTTATAGAAAGTTTTAGTTTTAAAAAATCATTAATTTTTTCACTTGTAATAGTATTTTTTTATGCAGCTTCAGATGAATTTCATCAAAGTTTTGTTCCCGGAAGAGGACCAGCTTTTAGAGATGTTTTAATTGATACGATGGGTGGAATAACTGCATTGGGAATTAGATATATTTTTCATATACAAAAATTTTTTAGAAATAAATAATATATAAAAATTTTTAAAATTAATATTTAAGAATCTTATTATAAGATATTATTATAAAATATACGATATATAATTATTTTTGTAATATATATAAAATTTCCTTCATATATAAAAGTGAAGGGAGTGGTATTAAATTAATGTATAGAACGAGAATTTGTGATAAATGTGATAATAATAAATTTTTAATTATTCCTGATGGAATTTCTTTTAAAGTGCAATGTTCAGAATGTAATACTATTAGAGAAACTTTTCAATTAGATGGTAAAATGATAGTTCCATCTTGTCCAAAATGTAAGGGAGAATTATTTAAATTTAGAGAAAAAGAAAAAGAAAATTCTATAGAAATTGATTTTATATGTTCACAGTGTGGAGAAAAAGCATCATATATTTATATTGATGATGAAGGTAATAAAGTAAATTTAGAAGAAAGAACATTTTTAGACATGAAAAAATTTCTTGAAAGTATGAATGATAGACTATATAATATTGATTTTTCTGTCAATGTTATAAAAAATTTATTAGAAGATGAATTTATTTTAAATGAAAAACTTAATAATATATTTAATAATATAAATAATGAATTAAATTCAATAAAGAGTGAAGCTGAAATTATAGATATGAGGATTAAAAAATTTAATAAATAATAAATATATAATAAAGTATGTCATACATAGTATTAAAATAAAACTATGTATGACATACTTTATTAAAAATTAATGATTAAATATAACTTCAGCTATATTTGTAGCATGATCTCCAACTCTTTCTAAGTTGCTTATTATATCTAAAAAAATAGTTCCGCTATAAGCATTACAGCTGCCATTATTAAGCCTTTTTATATGAGTTTTACGAAGTTCTTTTTCTAGACTGTCAATTCTTTCTTCTATTTTAAGAACATCTTGGGCAGCATAAGAATCGTTATTTTCAAAACTTGAGATGCTTTTATCAAGAGCACTTATTGTGTAATTAAACATATGATCTAAATCATTTAAAGCATCATCAGAAAATTCAAGTTTTTTAAGTATTTTTTCTTGAGCAAGTTCTGCTAAATTTTCAGCATGATCTCCAATTCTTTCTATATCATTAACTATATGATACATTGAAGTTATAACTTCTGATTGACCAGCTGGTATCTCTTTATTTGAAATTTTTGTTAAAAAAGATACTATTTCTCTTTCTAAAATATTAATTAAATTTTCATTTTCAAATACTTTTTCAATTAGTTTGCTATCATTTGTTCTAAAAGCATCCATAGAAAGTTCTAAATTTTCTTTAGCTTTATTTGCCATTCGTATTATTTCTTTTACAGTTTGTCCAATTGCAACTGCAGGTGTTTCTAGAAATCTTTCATCTATAAATTTTGTACCCATTTTTTCAGTTTCATCTTCTCCTGGAATAAGCTTGTTTACAAACTTAATAAGAAGAGGAATAAACCAAGCTAATATAAGTGTATTAATTACATTAAATATTGTGTGTGCGTTTGCAATTTGTCTTTTTATATCAGCATTTCCGCTTAATAATTGAACTAAAATTATAAATGGTTTTAAAAGTATGAAGAAAATTACTGTTCCAACTACGTTAAATGTTAAATGAATTAAGGCTGCTTTTTTTGCTGTTTTATTTGTACCTATACTAGCTAAAAGTGCAGTAACACAAGTTCCTATGTTAGTTCCAAATAAAACAGGAATTGCTGCTTCAAGTGGTATAATACCGCTTCCGGCAATAGTAATTAATATACTTGTAGTTGCTGAAGAACTTTGAATAATTCCTGTTGCTACCAATCCTACTAATATACCTAAAAGTGGATTATGACTCAAAGTTACAATCATATTTTTAAATTCAGGAGCTTCAGATAATGGTGATAATGCTGTTCCCATAATTTCAAGTCCCATAAACAGTATACCAAAACCTAAAACTATATGACCAATTTCTCTGTTTTTCTTTGATTTAGAAAATAATGTTATAGCAGCGCCTAAACCTACAAAGATTGGTGCAATAGCAGAAAGGTTAAATGCAACAAGTTGTGCTGTAATTGTAGTACCTATATTGGCTCCCATAATTACTCCAGCTGCTTGGTAAAGGCTCATAAGTCCAGCGTTAACAAAGCCTACTACCATAACTGTAGTAGCACTGCTGCTTTGAATAATAGAAGTTACTATTGTTCCAACTAAAATACCTTTTACAGGATTGGATGTTATCTTTTCAAGAAATCCTTTTAACTTTTCTCCAGCTGCATTTTCTAGACCATCTCCCATAAGCTTCATACCATATAGGAAAAGTCCCAAGCCGCCAATAAGGCTAATAATGGTCGAAGAAATATCCATACGATCCCTCCACTTAAATTTTACATAATAATAAAAAAACCTACAAAAATATCATACTACTATATATTTTGTTTGTTAAGAGTTTATAACATAAACTTAACATAGATTTAACATAAAAAAATTTCCAATTAAAATTCTAAGGGTTATACTAATATTTAGATAACTTCTTAGAATTTTAATTGGAAATCTATTCAATATCATCAATTTTATCAAGTTCTTTAATATAATTATTTATTTTATTATGCCATTTTTTGTATAACTTTGGTTCTTCTTCTCTTAATACTTCTAAAAAAAAGTCTAACACACCTAATTTATATAATCCTTTTGAAAGATGCCTAGGAAAATCTCTTTCTTTAGAATAAAATTTTTGAGGATCTATAATCATTAATTTACCATTTGAATCTACAAAAACATCTTTGCAACGTACATCTATTTTTAAAAATTTTAGTTTTTCAAATTCTTTTAACATTTCTAAAATGCTAATAACAAGTTTTCTTGTAAGTCCATTCTTTTTTATATAGTTTTTTAAAGGTATTCCATCTACATAATCTCTTATCATGTAATTTCCGCCAACTTCATAGAGTCTAGGGAAATATTTATTTCCATTTACCTTTTTTAAAATATGAGCTTCTCCATAGAAATCTTTCATTATAAAACAAATTTTTATGACTTTACCATCAGGAAGAAGATATACTATCCCATTATGACCTTTGCCTAAAAATTTACATTCAAAAAGATTAATATCAGAATATTTATTTTGTTGAAATTTATGTTTATGTTTTTTACTCATATATATACCAAAAAAATATTGCTTTGTAATAACATATGAAAATTAAATTTAAATATTACAAAATTTCCTATATTTGATAAGTTTCAACTATATAATTTAACTTGTAATGAGTTTATATTTAACTTATAATGTGAATATAGAATATAAAAATTCAGGAGGATTTTAAATTATGGAAAGAGATACTTTTAATATATATAATATAAGAAAATTAGCTGAAGAAATATCAAAAAATGCAATAGTTTCCTATGAAGATTTACCACGTTATGATTTGTTTTTATCTCAAGTAATTGATTATTTAAATGATAAATTTGAAGATGAAAAATATACTAGCAGTATTGTACAAAATTATATAAAAAGTGAAGTTATATCAAAACCTGAAGAGGGTAAAAAGAGAGGATATACTAAGGAGCATCTAGCTCAACTTTTATTATTAAGTTATATGAGACCTGTATTAACATCAGAAGAAATTAAAAAAGTTTTTAATCTTGCATTTAATAATATAAATAACAAATCTGATGATATATTATCTTGGGAAAAAGCTTATAAAATATTTTCTAATTTTCAAAAAGAAATGATTGACGATTTTTTATCTAAAAATAATTTTAATCAAGAAAAGCTATTAAATATAATAAAAGATAATAATTTAAAAAAAGATGATGAAGAGAGAATTTTAGTTTTTCTTACAGTGATGACATTAATAGCAGAAGCTAGCATTATTAAAAAGCTTGCTAAAAAAATTATTGATGAATATAATAAAAAATAGGGAAAATATAAGCAAAAGGAGTTTATTTATGGACTATAAAGAATTATACAAAAGCAAATTAATAAGTTTAGATGAAGCTATTAATAAAGTAAAATCTAATTATGAAATTGCTGTAGGTTTAGGTGCTGCTGAAGCAACAGGATTTCTTTCAAATCTTCATAAAATAAAATCTAAAGTAGAAAATGTATCAGTAATTACTTGCTTAAATATGGGAAATTATGAATTTTGTTCTAATCCTGAAATGAAGGGACATTTTATTAATGAAACTTGGTTTTATAGTGGTTTAGCAAGAAAATCACATAAATTTGAAACTGTTTCATTAATTCCAAGTCATCTTCATTTTGCTGCTAAAAAAAGGTTAAATTATAAAAAACCTAATATTTTCGTAGGTACAGCAACTCCTATGGACAAACATGGATATTTTTCATTATCTCTTTCAGTAACATATGAAAGAGAATATATAGAAAATGCAGATATAGTTATTTTAGAAATAAATGAAAATCTTCCAAGGACCTATGGTGATACTGCTGTACATATAAGTGAAGTTGATTTTGTATATGAATATAAATCTCCTCTTATTGAACTTCCAAGTATAGAACCAAATGAAAAAGATATAACTATAGGTAATTATATATCTGAACTAATAGAAGATGGATCTACATTACAGCTAGGAATTGGTGCTATTCCAAATGCAGTTACAAAGGCATTATCTAATAAAAAAGATTTAGGTATTCATACTGAAATGTTTACAGATGGTATAGTAGATCTTTATAATGAAGGAGTTGTTACTAATAGAAGAAAATCAATAAATAAAAATAAGTTTATAGCATCTTTTGCATTAGGAACAAAAAAACTTTATGATTTTATAGATAATAATCTTTCTGTAGAATTTAAAAGTGCTGCATATACTAATGATCCTTATATTATAGGACAAAATTATAAAATGGTATCAATTAATACTTCTATACAGGTAGATTTAACAGGGCAATGCTGTTCTGAGTCAATTGGATTTACTCAGTATAGTGGTACTGGAGGGCAAGCTGATACTGCAATAGGTTCTCAAAATAGTAATGGAGGTAAATCTATTATTACTTTGTATTCAACAGCAAAACAAGATACTATTTCAACAATAGTTCCATTTATTAATTTAGGAGCTGCTGTATCTCTTTCAAGAAATGATGTAGATTATGTTGTAACTGAATATGGAGTAGCTAAATTAAGTGGACGCAGTATAAGAGAGAGAGTAAAAGAGTTAATAAATATAGCTCATCCTAAATTCAGGGAAGAACTAAAGTATCAAGCTAAAAAAAATTATATTTGGTGATTTATAAAAATTTATATAAATAGGGGTTAAAAATGAAATTAAATAAAATACATCATGTTGCAATTATTTGTTCTGATTATAAAAAATCTAAATATTTTTATGTAAATATATTAGGTTTAAAAATAATTAAAGAAACTTACAGAAAAGAAAGAGATTCATATAAACTTGATTTAAGCATTGATAAAGATTATCAAATAGAGTTATTTTCTTTTAATAATCCACCTAAAAGATTAAGCTATCCAGAGGCTGCAGGACTTAGGCATTTAGCTTTTGAAGTTTCTAATATTAATGAAGCAGTAAAAGAACTTAATGATAAAGGTATAGTTACAGAACCTATAAGAATTGATGAAATTACAGGTAAAAAATTTACTTTTTTTAATGACCCTGACAATTTACCTTTAGAGATTTATGAAAAATAAAACAGGCACAAAGCAAGGAAAATTTTAAACACTTTGCTTTGTGCCTTTACTTATTACTTATATATTTAATATATTTTTAATTAATAAGTTAATTACATTTTCTTTCTTTCAGTATAATGAGTGTGAAGAAGTTCATGAGCTTTTTCTCCATAAGGCTCACCTAAGTATTCTTTATATAATTTAAGAACAGATTCATTTTCATGAGATTTTCTCTTAGCCTTACTTCTATCTTCACTATAAATACCTTCAGCACGTTTCTTTAGGATTTCTACGTCGCCATGTATATATGGCTGTCCGCCTCCACCTATACATCCACCAGGGCAAGCCATTATTTCAATAGCTTGATAATTTGCTTCACCATTTCTTATAGCTTCAAGTATTTTTCTAGCATTTCCAAGACCATGAGCTACAGCTACATTTACATCCATATCATTAATTTTTACAGTAGCTTCTTTAACTCCATCCATACCTCTTAAATTATGGAACTCAACATCTTTAAGTTCTTCATCAGTAAGCCATTCATAAGCTGTACGAAGAGCTGCCTCTAAAACTCCACCTGTAGTTCCAAATATTACTGAAGCTCCAGTTGATTCTCCAAGAGGATTATCAAAATCACCATCTTCTAGAGAATTAAAGTTTATACCAGCTTCTTTAAGCATTTTAGCAAGCTCTCTTGTAGTTATAACTATATCTACGTCTTGGTTACCTTCATGAGAAAGTTCTGGTCTTGCAGCTTCATATTTTTTAGCAAGACAAGGCATTACTGAAACTACTACTATGTTTTTAGGATCTATACCAAGCTTTTCAGCTAAGTAAGTTTTTGCAACAGCACCAAACATTTCATGAGGTGACTTACAAGTAGATGGTATATCTAAAAGATCTGGGAATTGATGCTCAAAGAATTTTACCCAGCCAGGGCAGCAGCTTGTAAGTATTGGAAGTTTTCCTCCATGTTTAATTCTGTGAACAAATTCAGAAGCTTCCTCCATTATAGTAAGGTCTGCAGCAAAGTCTGTATCAAAAACTTTGTCAAATCCAAGTTCTCTAAGAGCAGTAACCATTTTACCTGTAACAACAGTTCCTGGTTCTAAACCAAATTCTTCACCTAATGCTACTCTTACTGCTGGAGCAGTTTGAACTATAACAAATTTATCTTTATCTCTTAATGCATTCCAAACTTTTGAAATATTATTAACTTCTGTTAATGCACCAGTTGGACATACAGCAACACATTGACCGCAAAAAGTACATGATGTATCTGTTAAAGGTAAGTTAAAAGCAGGTGCTACAGCAGTTTCAAATCCTCTTTCAACTCCAGATAGAACATTTACTGTTTGAACTTTGTTACACATAGTTTCACATCTTCTGCAAAGTATACATTTATCAAGATTTCTAACTATAGAATAACTTGAATCATCAATTTCATATGTTGACATTTCACCTTTATAAGGTATATCACGTATTCCAAGATCTGCAGCCAATTGCTGAAGTTCACAATTTGTATTTTTATCACAAACTAAGCAATCTTTTGGGTGATCTGATAAAAGAAGTTCTACTACAGTTCTTCTTGCCTTTATTGCTTTTATTGTGTTTGTTTTTACTACCATTTTATCAAAAACAGGAGTAGCACAAGCTGGAGCTAAATTTTTTCTTCCTTCTATTTCTACCATACATACTCTACAGGAAGCAGTTTGATTAACCATTTTTATATCATGTAAATTTAGGTGGCACAATGTAGGAATTTTTATATTAAGAACTTTAGCAGCTTCTAATATTGTAGTTCCTTCTTCTACTTGTACCTGTCTATTATTTATAGTTACAGTTACTAAACTCAAAACTTTCACCTTCCTCTCAAATTAGTGCTTTATTATAGCTTTAACTGGGCATGCTGTTTGACAAGCACCACATTTTATACATTTTTCTTGATCTATTACATGTCTATCTTTAACTTTTCCACTTATAGCAGATACTGGACATTGTCTAGCACACTTTGTGCAGCCTATACATTTATCAGTAATAAAATATTGCATTAAAGCCTGACAAACTCCAGCTGGACAGCGTTTTTCCTTAACATGAGCTTCATATTCATCCATGAAATACTTCATAGTACTTAAAACTGGATTAGGAGCTGTTTGACCAAGTCCACAAAGTGCAGTATCTTTTATAGTTTCTGCAAGTTCTTTTAAATCTACTAAATCTTGCTCTGTTCCTTTTCCTTCAGTTATTCTAGTTAATATTTCAAGAAGTCTCTTATTTCCTACACGGCAAGGAGTACATTTTCCACAAGATTCATCTACTGTAAATTCAAGATAGAATTTAGCTATATCAACCATACAGTTATCTTCGTCCATAACAATCATTCCGCCTGAACCCATCATAGAACCTATAGAATTTAAAGATTCATAATCAATTGGGCTATCAAGCATTGAAGCAGGAATACATCCGCCAGAAGGACCTCCTGTCTGTACAGCTTTGAATTTACGTCCGTTTTTAATTCCACCACCGATATCATATATTATTTCTTTAAGAGTTGTTCCCATAGGTACTTCAACAAGACCTACATTATTAATCTTACCTGCAAGAGCAAAAACTTTAGTTCCTTTAGAAGTTTTTGTACCCATAGAATTATACCAATTAGCTCCATTTAATATTATAGGTGGTATATTAGCAAAAGTTTCAACGTTATTTACACATGTTGGTTTTTCCCAAAGACCACTTACAGCTGGGAATGGAGGTTTTGTTGTTGGTTCTCCACGATTTCCTTCAATAGAGTGAATTAGTGCTGTTTCTTCACCGCATACAAAAGCTCCTGCACCATATCTTATATCTAAATCAAAGTCAAATCCGCTACCTAAAATATTTTTACCTAAAAGCCCAAGTTCTCTAGCTTCATTAATAGCAGTTTTTAGTCTTTCTATTGCAAGAGGATATTCTGCTCTTATATATATGTAACCTTGATTTGCACCTATAGCATATCCTGCAATAGCCATAGCTTCTATAACACTGTTTGGATCTCCTTCAAGTATGGAACGATCCATAAAAGCACCTGGATCTCCCTCATCAGCATTACAAATTATATATTTTTCCTTAGACTTACTCTTTTTTGCAAAAAGCCACTTTTGACCTGTAGGGAATCCACCGCCTCCACGTCCACGAAGTCCAGAATCTATCATTGTTTGAATAACTTCATCTGGAGTCATAGAAGTTAATACCTTACCAAGAGCAAGATATCCATCTTCAGCTATATATTCAGTTATGTCTTCAGGATTTATAAGTCCGCAGTTTCTTAAAGCTATACGGTGCTGTTTACCATAAAAAGACATTTGATCTTGTCTTTTTACTTTTTCTTTTAAAGTAGGTTCTTCATATAAAAGTCTTTCAACTACATTTCCTTTTACAAGATGGTCGCGAACTATATCTTCAACATCTTCAGGTGTAACATGAGTATAAAATACATTATCAGGTAAAACCTTAACTATAGGACCTTTTTCACAAAATCCAAAACAACCTGTTATTGATACATGAACTTTATCAGATAATCCAGCAAGATCTATGTAACGATTAAAGTTTCTTAATATTTGCTCACTTTTTGAAGCTTTACATCCTGTACCGCCGCAAATTAAGATATCTCTTTTTTCTATATTTTTTTCATCAGCTGGTATTTCATCTTGTTTAAGATTTCTTAATTTAAGAATAGGCTTATATTTTTTATTTAATTCTAAAAGTTCTTCTAATGAATTAATTTTAGCCAAAGTATTTCCCTCCTTTTATTTATTAGTCTTGATATTCAGCCAATATTTTTTTAACATCATTTGCAGTAACGTGTCCATAAACTCTATCGTTTATTGTTACTACTGGAGCTAAACCACAAGCACCAACGCAGCGAAGAACGTCAATGGTAAATTTACCATCTGGAGTAGTTTCACCGCTTTTTATGCCTAGTTGGTTTTCAATTTCAGCTAAAACAGTTGCTGCACCACGTACAAAACATGCTGTACCCATGCATACGTTAATGACAAATTCGCCTCTAGGTTCTGTTGTAAAATAAGAATAAAAACTAACTACACCATAAACTTTAGAAGCAGGAACATTTAATTTTTCTGCTACAAATAATTGGACCTCTTCAGGTAAATATCCAAAGATACTTTGAGCTTTATGAAGAACTGCAATTAATGCTCCTTTTTTATCAGGAAGGTCATTAATAAATTCCTCTAGCTCGTGAAATTTTTCTTCAGCGAGGACATTTTTACTACATGCCATGTTTTATAACCTCCTTTATAATGGACAAGTTTGTTAATTAACAATCATAATTATGCTTTACATCATGGCTTAACCATTCCCAAATATTATAGTCTAAAAAATTTTTAAAGTAAATCTTATTTTTACTTTTAAATATTAAAACTTGTAAAATTTTAATATTTAAAATAAAAAATTAAAAATTTACAAGCTATATAAACGATAACCATGATATACTACCTACATCATTATACTAAATATTAAACTAAAAATTAAGTGTTTTTTTAAAAAATTATTGAGTTTTTGTAAAATGATGCTGTTTATTAAAAAAATATAGTAATATATAAATAGAAATAATTTTTAATAAATTTTGGGAGATGATTTTTTGCTTGGTATAATAGATAGATTTGAAGGAGATTTTGCTGTAGTTGAGTTATATAATGAAAAAATGATTAGTATAAATAAGAAATATATTCCAAAAGAAGCAAAAGAGGGATATGTTATAGATATTGATGAAGTTAATAAAAAAATAATTATTAATTATGAAGAAACTAAAAAAAGAAATGATAAAATTAAATCTATAACTAAAGATTTATGGGAAAAATAAATTTAAATAATAGTAAATATAATATAAAAAATAAGATTATTTATATACCCTGTTAAATATTAACAATTTAACAGGGTATATAAATTTTCTTTAAATTTAAAGAAAATTTATTTTTTTGTATAAACTATAACATAATTAAAAAAAGCTACAATAGCACTTGCTACTGAAAAATATAAAAGATATATGCCTATTTTATGGCTAAAGGCTAGTACAAATATTGAAATATAAAAAAATACAGTAGATAGTTTCCCAAATATGTTTGAAGGTATAACAATATTTTTTTTATATAAAAATACTCCGCATAAAATCATAAAAATTTCTTTGGCGGCAATTACAATAAGAACCCATGCAGGTATATAACTTTTTATAAGAAGACAAGATAAAACTGTTATAAGCATAAGTTTATCAGCAAGTGGATCTAAAACTATACCAGCCTTAGTTATAATTTTATATTTTCTAGCTATATAGCCATCAAGAAAATCTGTAAAACCAGCAAGTAAAAATATTAATATAGATTTTAACAGGCTATTTGGAGTCTCAGAAAAGAAAACAAGTATAAAAATAGGAATTAATATAATTCTAAATAATGTAAGTAAATTAGGTATATTCATTTTTACAGCACCGCTCCTAATCCTAAAATATATTTATTTAATATGATAATTATTACATGATTAATCCACAATAAGCTGCAAATTAATTTATACTATATATATAGTTAGTGTTACTAAATTTTTATTACATATATAAATATCGGTAAATATTCAATAAAAAGACTTTTGTAAGATAATCATGATAATCATTATAATTATATCAAAAATAACTATATAAAATATAATATCATATTATTATGTAATTTATATAATAATAATTTTAAACTTTTAATAAATTATGATATATACGAATAAAATATAAATCGACAAGCTTAATATTCGCAAATTTTGTTGACTAAGAGAAAAGTTTTTGTTAATATAACCTAGGGAGGGATAATATATGCCTGAAATTTATGATATTATAATTATTGGAGCTGGAGCAAGTGGTATGTTCACAGCTTATGAATTAACTCAAAAAAATACGAACATTAATGTGCTTATGATAGAAAAAGGTAATACTTTGGATAAAAGAAAATGTCCTATAGATGGAGAAAAAATAAAGTCATGTATAAATTGCAAAACTTGTAATATAATGAATGGCTACGGTGGGGCAGGGAGTCTTTCCGATGGTAAATATAATATAACAAATAATTTTGGAGGAGAGCTTTATAAATATATAGGAAAGGATAAAGCTTTAGAGCTTATGAATTATGTAGATGAAGTACTTTGTAAAATGGGAGGAGCTTCAGCAAAGCTTTATTCAACTGCAAACTCAGATATTAAAAGTAAAGCCCTTGAGTATGATCTACATCTTTTAGATGCAAAGGTAAGACACTTAGGAACAGATAGAAATTTGTTTATCCTTCAAAATATATTTGACTATTTAAATGAAAGAATAGATATGATTTTTAATACTGAAGTTATTGAAATAGATAAATCAAAAGATGAGTTTATAGTTCAAACGGAAGAAAAAACTTATATTGCTAAGAATTTAGTTATAGCAACAGGACGTTCCGGTTCGAAATGGATTTCAAAAATGTGTAGGAAACTTGGAATAAAAACAGAGAGTAATAGGGTTGATATAGGTGTACGTGTAGAGCTGCCTGCTTCTATTTTTGAGCATATAACAAAGGAAGTTTACGAAAGTAAAATAGTATATAGAACTAAGAAATATTCAGATTTTGTAAGAACCTTTTGTATGAACCCTCATGGAGAGGTTGTAAGTGAAAATACTAATGGAATAGTTACAGTTAATGGACATAGTTATGCAAATCCAAAATTCCATACAGAAAATACAAATTTTGCTCTTTTGGTTTCAAATCATTTCACAGAACCTTTTAAAGACAGTAATGAGTATGGGGAATCAATTGCAAGATTAAGTAATATGCTTGGTGGTGGAGTTTTAGTTCAAAGATTTGGAGATTTAGTTAAAGGACATAGAACTAATGAAGATAGGCTTTCAAAAAGTTTTACAAGACCAACTTTAAATGCAACACCTGGGGATTTAAGTTTAGTATTACCTAAAAGACAATTAGATGATATTATAGAAATGATATATGCATTAGATAAAATTGCTCCAGGGACAGCTAACGAGGATACTCTTTTATATGGAGTTGAGGTTAAATTTTATAATTCTAAAGTAGATGTAGATAATAATCTTGAAACTGTAGTAAAAGGTCTTTATATTTTAGGAGACGGTTCAGGAGTAACTCATTCATTATCACAAGCTTCAGCTAGTGGAGTGTATGTAGGGAGAATTTTAGCAGAAAAGTTTAAATAAATTACTTTTATTTTATATACATCTTTAATAATTTATGAAGATGCTTAGACAGAATAAAAAATGTGATTGGAGGAAAACAAATGTCAGCATTTGTAGTATTAGGAGCCCAATGGGGAGATGAAGGAAAAGGAAAGATGACAGATTACCTTGCTGAGAAAGCTGAGGTTATAGTAAGGTTTCAAGGGGGAAACAATGCAGGACACACTGTAGAAGTTGAAGATAAACAATATAAACTTCACCTTATACCTTCTGGAATTCTTTATGGAAACAAATTAAATGTTATAGGAAATGGTGTTGTTATAGATCCTAAAGCTCTTTTTGAAGAAATAGATTATTTAGAAGGATTAGGAGTTAAAGTTACTCCAGAAAACCTTATAATAAGTGATAGAGCGCATATCATAATGCCATATCATAAGATTTTGGATAAATTAAAAGAAAAATCCAGAGGCAAAAATGATATTGGTACTACTGGGAAAGGTATAGGACCTGCTTATACAGATAAAGTTGAAAGATGTGGAATAAGAGTTTGCGATCTTCTTCATACAGAAGTATTTAAAGAAAAACTTTATGAAAATATAAAAGCTAAAAATGACATAATTGTTAAAGTATATGAAGAAGAAGCGTTAGATTTTAATTCTATATGTGATGAATATTTAACTTATGCTGAGAGGATAAGACCTTTTGTTAAAGATATATCAGTTAGGGTTTATGATGAAATAAAATCAGGTAAAAATGTACTTTTTGAAGGAGCGCAAGGAACACTTTTAGATATAGATTATGGAACTTATCCTTATGTAACATCTTCAAATACAATAGCTGGAGGAGTTCCATCAGGAGCAGGTATAGGACCTTCTATGATAGATAAAGCTGTAGGTATAGCAAAAGCATATACTACAAGAGTAGGGAAAGGACCATTTCCTACAGAGCTTAATGACAAAATAGGTGAATGGATAAGAGAAAAGGGACATGAGTATGGTGTTACTACGGGCAGATCAAGACGATGCGGATGGCTTGATTTAGTAATATTAAAATCTTCAGCAAGAATTTCTGGCTTAACTAGTTTTGTTGTAACTAAAATTGATACATTAGCAGGACTTTCAAAAATAAAAGTATGTACTGGTTATAAACTTGGAGATAAGGTTATAGATTATTTTCCAGCAAGTCTTGAAGATTTAGCAAAATGTGAGCCTGTTTATGAAGAATTTGATGGATGGGATGAAAGTGTTGGAGATGCAAGAAATTATGAAGAACTTCCTGAAAATGCAAAAAAATATTTAAAGAAAATAGAAGATTTTACAGGAGTTAAGGTTTCAATAGTGTCTGTAGGTCCAAGAAGAGATCAAACTATTGTTATAGAAGAAATTTTATAAATTTTTATAAAAAAATTTTATAATTGTCTTTATTATTTTTATAATCTCTGATATAATTTAAATTAAATCGTAGTAAAATAGTATGATTTAATTTAAATAAAGGAGAGATGATAGAATGATAACTAAAGACATGACTATAGGTGAAATAGTTAGAAATCATGAAGATAAAATAGCAATACTTATGAGTTTTGGAATGGGTTGTGTTGGATGTCCAGCATCTCAAGCTGAAACATTAGAAGAAGCTGCAAAAGTTCATGGATTTGATGTTGATGAATTATTAGAAGCATTAAATGCTTAATAAAATAAAGTAATCTAATTTTAAAATAAGGTGTAGTAAGACTGTTTAAACAGTCTTACTACACCTTATTTTTTGCTTAAATTTAAGATAAACATATTTGGTACTAAAAGGGATTTTTATGAAACTGATTTGAATATATAGGTATATATGGGAATATATAATAATATATAAAAAGTAAAAGCAAATAGCTGTTGTTTTAATAATTTAAAACTTTGACAACAGCATAAAATTAAAAGGGGGAAATTTTATATGGGAAAAATTAAAAAAATGTTAGGAATTGCATTAACAATTTCTATGACAATTGGAATTTTTGCTGGTTGTGCAAACTCAAGTACGCCTAATCAATCTGATGATTCAAAAAATCAGGTTAAACAGCAGCAGTCGAGTGAAAACAAAGAAAAGCATTATACTTTCGGATATACTTGTATGACAATGAATAATCCATTTTTCCAAGTACTTGAAAAATCAATTAGAAGTGAAGTTGAAAAAAATGGAGACAAGCTTATAACTACAGATCCAGCAATGGATGTATCTAAGCAGATTGATCAAATAAATGATATGATAACTCAAGGTATAGATGCAATTTTTCTAAATCCTGTTGACTGGGAGGGCATAAGACCTGCACTTGAAGCTTTAAAAAAAGCTAATATTCCAATTATTAATTTTGATACAGAAGTTAAAGATATGGACTATGTAACTGCTTATGTTGGATCTGATAATAAAAATGCTGGAAAAGTTTGCGGTGAAGATCTTGTAAAGAAATTTCCTAATGGAGGAAATATTGTTGTTCTTGATTCTCCTACAATGAATTCAATAAATGATAGGATATCTGGTTTTATGAGTGCTATTGAAGGAAAAGGTTTTAAAATAGTTGCACAACAAGATGCAAAAGGCGATCTTGAGACTTCTATGAAACTTTCTGAAGATATTTTACAAGCAAATCCAAATGTAGTTGCTATAATGGGAGGAAATGATCCCACAGCTTTAGGAGCACTTGCAGCATGTAAAGCAGCTAATTTAGATAAAGTATTAATTTATGGTGTTGATGGTTCTCCTGAGGCTAAGGCTGAAATTGCAAAAGGAGGACAATTTGCTGGAAGTGGGGCTCAATCTCCAAAGCAAATTGGTGTAAAATCTGTTGAAGTAGGCTATAAAATACTCAAAGGTGAAAGCTTTGAAAAGAGAATACCAGTTGAAACTTTTCTTATAAATAAAGATAACGTTTCCCAATATGGGACTGATGGATGGCAATAAATTATAGATTAAATTATTGAATTGGGATAAAGGCTTTATTTAGCATTAAAGCTTAGTAAAGCCTAAATAATATAAAAAGAAAAATGAGAGGTGAATAGTATTGAATGGCAATTTACTCCAAATGAAAAATATAAGCAAAAAATTTCCGGGAGTATATGCTTTAAAAAATGCTCATTTTGAGCTTAATGAAGGAGAGGTACATGCACTTCTAGGAGAAAATGGAGCAGGGAAATCAACACTTATGAAAATTCTTGGAGGTATATATAGTGTTGATGAAGGAGAGATATATATTCAGGGTAAAAAAGCAGATATAAAGTCTGTTAAAGATGCACAAGCTTACGGAATTAGCATAATACACCAAGAATTAGTTTTAGTACCATATATGACGGTAGCTGAAAATATTTATTTAGGTAGAGAGGTAACGGGAAAAACAGGATTTATTGATAAAGCAGCTATGATAGAAAAAGCTCAAAAATTATTGGATTCTTTTGAAGTGAAAATTAAAGCAGATTCATTAATTTCTAGACTTACTGTTGCACAACAGCAGATGGTTGAGATAATAAAAGCTATATCATTTAATGCTAAAATAATTGTTATGGACGAGCCAACATCTTCATTAACTGAAAAAGAAGTTAAGTTTTTATTTGATACAATTAAAAATTTAAAAAGTCATGGAGTTGGTATTGTTTATATATCTCACAGAATGAATGAACTTTTTGAAATATCTGATAGGGTAACTGTAATGAGAGATGGGGAGTACATTGGGACTAAAATTACAAAAGATACTTCTAATGATGAATTGATTGCTATGATGGTTGGACGTGAATTAACTAGTTATTATACGAGAGATTATAACGAGCCTGGGGATATCATATTAGAAGTTAAAAATTTAAATAGAAAAAGCGTTTTAAAAAATATTAATTTTAGTGTTAGAAAAGGTGAAATAGTAGGATTTGCAGGACTTATGGGGGCGGGACGATCAGAAGTTATGAGAGCTATTTTTGGTCTTGATCCTATTGATTCAGGAGAAATATTAATAGATGGACAAAAAGTAAATATTAAGGAACCTAATGATGCCATGAAAAATGGTATTGCTTTAGTTCCAGAAAATAGGAAGGAAGAAGGGCTTTTTCTTATTCAAAGTGTTAAATTTAATATAACACTAAAAATTTTAGATAAATTTATAAAGTTTATTAAGGTTAATAAAAAAGTAGAAAATGATATTACCAATAAATATATAGATGAATTGTCTATTAAAACACCTACAAGTAATCAGTTAATAGGAAATCTTAGTGGAGGTAATCAGCAAAAGGTTGTTATTGCAAAATGGCTTGCTACTGAACCAAAAATTTTGATTTTGGATGAACCAACTAGAGGTGTAGACGTTGCTGCCAAAGCTGAAATTTACTCAATAATGAATAAGTTAGCATCAGCAGGTGTATCTATTATAATGATATCTTCAGAATTGCCTGAAATAATAAACATGAGCGATAGAGTTTTGGTTATGTGTAATGGAACTATTACTGGAAGTTTAAATCGTAATGAATTTACACAAGAGAAGATTATGTATTATGCAACAGGAGGTATTTAGTATGTCAATGGAAACATCAATGGTAAAAAAAGATAAAAAAATATTTAATAGTATATTAAATAATATGCTTCAATTTTTTAAAGAAAATATGGGTATACTTATTGGATTTATTGCTTTATGTATATTACTTTCTTTTATGTCTCCCGTATTTCTTACACAAAAGAATATTATGAATGTTCTTAGACAGATTTCTACAAATCTTTATCTTGCTTGTGCAATGACAATGATAATTATATTAGGAGGAATAGACTTATCTGTTGGTTCTACAATTGCTTTATCTGGAGTTGTTACTGGAGGGTTAATAGCATTTAATGGACTTCCAGTTCCAGTTGCAGTTTTAGGGGGACTAGGGATAGGGCTGATTGTAGGGTCTTTTAATGGACTTGCTATTGCAAAGACAAGTATTCCTCCGTTTATTGTAACTTTAGCTACAATGAATATAGTTCGTGGCGCAGCTTATGTTTATACTGGTGGAAAGCCAATACGTGTTATGTCAGAGCAATTTAATTTTATTGGGGCAGGTTATGTAGCTGATACAATCCCTACTCCTGTAATTTATCTTATTGTTATTTTAGTTGTATCTACATTAATAATGAATAAGTCAAAGTTAGGAAGATACATATATGCTGTAGGAGGGAACAGGCAAGCAGCAAAATTTTCAGGGTTAAAGATTGAGAAGATACTTTTCTTTCCTTATGCATTTAGCGGGCTTATGGCTGCGGTTGCAGGAATAGTGTTAGCATCACGTATGTTCTCTGGTCAGCCAACAGCAGGAGATGGAGCTGAAATGGATGCTATAGCTGCTGTTGTTCTTGGAGGTACAAGCATGAGCGGAGGTTCAGGAAAAATAGGAGGAACTGTAATAGGAGCGTTAGTTATAGGTGTATTGAGTAACGGACTTAATTTAATGAATATAAATTCATTTTGGCAATATATAGTAAAGGGGATTGTAATTTTAATTGCTGTATATGTAGATGCTATTAAAAAGAAAAAATCAAAATTGTAAATAGGGGCGGAGAGCAAAATATGGGAAATGGAATTGCTGTAGCTGGTAATATGACAGTTGATCAACTTAAAAAAATTGATATTTATCCAGAACAGTCAAAATTAACTACTATTAGGGAAATTAGCTGTTCTTTAGGAGGAGCTGTATGTAATTGCCTTATAGATTTAGCAAAAATAGATTCTAATATACCACTTAAGGCTATAAGCATAATAGGAAATGACGATATGGGGGACTATATTTTAAATACTGTTGGTCAATATAAAAATATTGATTTATCAAGAGTTATTAGAGAGGGCCGATCTTCATTTACGGATGTTATGGCTGATGAAACAAATAAAACTCGTACTTTTTTCTTTTTTAGGGGCTCAAGTAGTAAATTTTCAGATAAATATATTGATTTAGATAATATTGATGCAGATATACTTCATATAGGATATATATTATTGCTAGATGGTATGGATGCTAAAGATGAGAAATATGGAACTGTTATGGCAAAAGTTCTTTGCAAGGCAAAAGAGAGAGGAATAAAAACATCCATTGATGTAGTAAGTGAAGAAAGTAATAGATATAGCAAATTAGTCCCGCCAAGTCTTAAATATACGGATTATTGTATTCTTAATGAAATTGAAGCAGGAAAAACTGTTGGAATATCACTTCGATCAAATAATGGCAAATTAATAGCAGAAAACATAAAAGAAGTTTTAAGAAAAATTCGTGATATGGGAGTTAGTAGATGGATTATAATTCATGCTCCTGAATCTAGTTTTGGTTTAGATGAAAATAATAATTATTATACAGTACCTTCTTTAAAGCTTCCTAAAGATTTTATAAAGGGTACTGTTGGAGCAGGAGACGCTTTTGTTTCTGGAGTTTTGTATTCTGCTTATAAAGGTTATACTATGGAAAAAGCAATGGAAATAGGAGCAGCAGCTGCTGCTTGGTCTTTGTCAGAGGCAGATAGTGTATCAGGAATGAAACCTTTTAAAGATGTAATTGAATTATACGAAAGAATGCCTAAACAGACTGAAATTTTTATATAGTAAAAATTTTATAAAATTATAGATATTATATTTATATACAATACAAGGGGGGAATTTATATGTTAGTTAATCTTAATTATTTGCTTAAAGAAGCCCAAAATAAAAAAACCGCTGTTGCAGCTTTTAACACACCATCTTTAGAAGCAGTAAGAGCTGCAATATCTGCAGCAGAAGAGCTTTCAGTTCCAGTAATTATTCAGCATGCACAAGTGCATGAAGAAATTGTAAATATAGAAATAATAGGCAAAATAATGTTAGAAATGGCGAAGAATTCTAAAGTTGATGTTTGTGTTCACTTAGACCATGGAACAAATATTAATCTAATTAATAAAGCTATTGACATGGGATTTACTTCTGTTATGTTTGATGGTTCTAATTTACCATATGAAGAAAATATTATATGCACTAGTCAAATTGTACAAGAAGCACATAAACGAGGAATTTCTGTAGAAGCTGAATTAGGAGTTATGTCTACGTCAAATTATGGAGAAAAATTGATTGATGACTCTAATTTTAATAAAGATGATATTTATACCGATCCAGAACTAGCTTTTGATTTTGTAAAAAGAACAGGAATAGATGCATTAGCTGCTTCTTTTGGTACAGTACATGGTTTGTATTTAACAAAACCAAATCTAGATTTTAAAAGATTAAAAAATATTTATGATAAAACTATGGTACCAATTGTTATGCATGGAGGATCTGGAGTAAGCAGAGAAGATTATCACAAATCAATTGAAAATGGAGTTAGGAAAATAAATTATTACACTTATGCTGCTCGTGCTGCTGGAGAAGCTATAAGAAAAAAAATTAAAGAGTCTAATGATCCAATATTTTATCATGATATTACTTTATTGGCTATGGAAGCTATGAAACAAGATATGATGTATGCTTTAAAAATTTTTAATAATATGGATTAGGAGGATATTTATGAAAATTGAAGAATATAAAAAAATGCAAAATATTGCAAATAAATATTTAAAAAAGGCTCATATAGTAATTACAGATGAGGAAAGAAAAAATATAGAAGTTTCTGATTTTGGACTTAATGATATTTATAGAACTGGATTGCAGTTAGTTGTATATGTTAATACAGAAAGAGTATGTGCTAAGGAACTAGTACTTCTTCCACATCAAACTTGCCCTGAACATAGACATCCTCAGGTTGACTCTAATCCCGGTAAAGAAGAAACATTTAGATGCAGATGGGGAAAGGTTTACCTTTATGTACCTGGTGAAGCTGCTAAAAAGCCTAAATGTAAGCCTCCAAAGGGAGATGAAGCGTATTATACTGTATGGCATGAAATAGAACTAAATCCTGGAGAACAGTATACTTTAATACCTGATACTCTGCATTGGTTTCAAGCAGGTGATGAAGGAGCAGTAGTATCAGAATTTTCTACACATAGTACGGATGAGTTTGATATATTTACAGATAGCCGAATACGTAGGATTACTAAAATTACAGATTAGTAATAATTAGGGGAAAGTATAAAAAAGAATCTGTCTTAAAATAAATAGATGCATAATCTGTATTTTAATATTTTAAGATAGACTCTTTTTTGTTAATTTAAATTTTTATAATCTATTATTAATTAATACACTTCTTATTTTATCTTTTATATATAAGTTATTATAGGCCATATCTATTGGGAATTTACATTTATTAATTATAGAAATAAATGTTAAAGATTTACCTTGCTTTATTAAACTTTTACAAGCTTTATCTATTTTTTTATTTATAACTTGAATTTCTTTATAATATTTAATCTGTTTTAATATATAATTTCTAAGCTCAGGATATCTTCTTACAACAAAATTTGTTACTCCAGATTTTTCAGCAACAAGAGCAAAGACTATTCTTTCATTTTTACTAATCATATCTTCAATTGCAGAGTCAATATCATTTTCATATTCTTCCATAGTTTTATAAAAAAGACTATTGTTATTTAATGCATTTTCCATAGTCATCCACCCTTAATTATTAATTTTATGTTTCCATTATATAACAACATTCGACAGTTGTAAATGAAAATAATAACGAAATTATGAATTTATATTCCTTTTATGACATAATTTAAATATATAGAAGAACTTTTTAATATAACAAAAATATTCTTTAATGGTATTTTGTGATATAATATTTTAGGTATTTATTAGGTATTTATATTGAAAAGGGGATAGTTTATGTTGAAGAACTTTTTTAATATTTTTCTTCGTTATGCTATAATGTTTGTACTTATTTTATGTTTTGCATTTTCTTTTATATATATTTTATTTAATATATATTCAATGAAGCATAAAGTTATTGGTATATTTATAATTTTAATTTGCTTAGGTATTATATATTTTTATAAAAAATATAAGAATAATATTAAATATAAATTAAAAAATATAAACAATAAAAAATTATTATTATATATAGTTATAACTGCGTTTATTTTAAGATTTTTATGGATAATTATAGTGCCGACAAAACCTATATCAGACTTTAAAGTAATGTACGAATATGCTAAGGAAGCAGCACAAGGGAATTATTATGGCTTTCATGATTATGCTTATTTTGCAAGGTTTACACATGACATTATAACAGTTTTATATTTTTCGTTATTTTATAAAATGATGGACAACCCTCTTTTTATTGTTAAATTTTGTAATGTAATTTGTCAAACTGCAGCAGTTTATGCTATGTATCTTACTGTAAGGGAAATTTTAAATGAGGAAAGAGCACTTATAAGTGCTTTTATACTTGCATTTTTCCCTCCATTTATAATGTATACTTCACAAACTATGTCAGAAAACATGGCAGTTCCACTATATATTTTTAGCGTTTATTTTTTTATAGCTGCAATAAAAGGAAGAAAAAACAATGCTTATTTTATTTTAAGTGGGGCATTTTTATCTTTCGCTAATATGTTTAGAATGGTAGGAGCTGTATTTGTTATAGCTTATATTATGTATAATATTATATATATAGGACTTAAGGGAGGAATAAAAAATTCAATTTTATTGATAATAGGTTTTGCAATTCCTTTTTATTTAGTAAGTCAATCATTATTAAATGCTAATATAACTGAAACACATCTTTGGAATCCTAAAGAACCTTCTATTACATCTATATTAAAGGGAACTAATATTGAGCACCATGGAATGTATAATGAAGAAGATGCCAATATTCCTATAAAATTAAATCATGATCCACAAAAGATAAAAGAAGTTTCAAAAGAAATAATAATAAAAAGGTTAACTACAACACCTAAGCCAAAACTTATATTCCATTATATAAAAAAAATTGCTATGCAATGGGGTATGGGAGATTTTAGAGCTTTTGTATGGACAACTGATGAAGTATTTGGAAAAAACATATTTAAAAATATAATTCATGAAGTTTCTATTTTTACTCAAATTATTTATATAACTATTTTAATTAGAATTTTTAGTGCATTAAAAAATAATGATTATATGGAAATAAAAGAGATGAATTTCTTTTACATACTATTTGGCGGCTTTGTACTACTATTTTTAATAACAGAATTTCAAGAAAGATATGCATTTATAATTTCATGGATTTTTGTTATATTTACAACAAGAACAAGTAATTTAAATAGGAGGAAACATGCTTCAATTTATAAAGTTCTCAATGGTAGGAATATTAAACACGGTTATAACAATAATATCTTATAATATATTAACTTTTACAGGAATTAACTATATTTTATCTAATACTATAGCTTACATACTGGGAATGATTAATAGTTATTTTTGGAATAAAACTTGGGTTTTTTCATCAAAAGATAAAGATATTAATTTGGTTATAAAATTTATTATAGTAAATTTTATAACTCTTGTTTTAAATAATTATATACTTCATGTATTTGTATCTAATTTTAAATTTAATAAAGCAATTTCTCAAATACCTGCTATTATTTGTGGAATGGTAGTAAATTTTATTTTAAATAAAATATGGACATTTAAAGACAAAGGAGGAAAATAGAATGGCAGATTTTTTTCTATCTGTAGTAATACCTATGTATTATGAAGAAGGTGTAGTAGAAGAATGCTATAAAAGACTTACTAATGTAATGAATGATAATAATTATGATTATGAACTTATATTTGTAAATGACGGAAGTAAAGATAGAACATTAGATATATTAAAAGAAATTGCATCTAAAGATAAAAGAGCAAAAATTATTAATTTTTCTAGAAATTTTGGCCATCAGGCAGCAGTTAGTGCAGGGGTAAAAGCAGCTTTAGGAGATGCTATTGTAATAATAGATGCTGATCTTCAAGATCCACCAGAACTTATTAAAGATATGGTAGCTTTATGGAAGCAAGGATATGAAGTTGTTTATGCAAAAAGAAAGAAGAGAAAAGGAGAAACTTTTTTTAAATTGATAACTGCAAAGTACTTTTATAAATTTTTAAATGCTATGTCTGATATAGATATTCCAAAAGATACAGGGGATTTTAGACTTATTGATAAAAGTGTTGCTTGTGTGTTTAATTCTATGACTGAAAAGAATCGTTTTATAAGAGGAATGATATCTTGGATAGGATTTAATCAAATAGCTATAGAATATGTAAGAGATGAACGATTTGCAGGTGAAACTAAATATCCATTAAAAAAGATGATAAAATTTGCTAAAGATGGTATTATAGCTTTTTCTTCAAAACCTCTTAAAATAATAACTTCTTTTGGATTTTTTTCAGTAATTTTATCTTTTATAATTCTTATTTATTCAATTGTAAGTAAAATATTTCAAAATGATATAGCAAAAGGCTGGACTTCTCTTATGGTTGCAATAACTTTTTTCTCTGGGGTACAAATGCTTTCTCTTGGAATAGTAGGAGAATATATTGCTAGAATTTATGATGAAATAAAAGGAAGACCTCTTTATATAATTAAAGATAAAATAAATTTTTAAGGTATTATAAAAACATATAAATTAAATGGATTAGTAAAAACTAATATTATTTAGATGCGTAAAGTAAAGCCATACATAAAAAATTTTTATGTATGGCTTTTAAGTTTTTGAATTTATTTAATGAATTTACGTAAATTTTATGTATTATATTTATAATTTACAATTTATTTTGTTTTTAAAGTTAAGTTATTAATCCATTTTTTAGATAAAATTCTTGGAAGACCAAATATAATTTTAAATACTTCTTCAAGGCTTACAAGGGCTAAAACCCAGTATACTGGAAGTTTCCATACAAGTCCTCCTAAAAAAGCAAGGGGTACACCTATAAGCCATACTCCTCCTGTATCTAAAAATAAGCAAAATTTAGTATCTCCACCGCTTCTTAGTATTCCAACAACAGATAAATAATTGAAACATTTTGCCCAAAGAAAAGCTGAAAAAACTGTAAGATTTTTACGTGCAAATTCATAAACTTCGGCTGAAACATTGTATGGAGAAAGAATCCATTTTGAAGATAAAAATACTATAAATCCTACAATAAGTGCAATTGAAGGACCTAAAGTTATAAAACGTTTTGCATAAATAAATGCATCTTCTTCATTTTTCTCACCTATTTTGGTTCCTATCATAACTGCACAAGCATTACCAATTCCCATAAATATTACCCAAGCAATATTTTCTATAGTTCCAGATATATTGGTAGAAGCAATAACATTTGTACCCATTCTTGCATAAACAAAAGAATATAAAGTTACACCTAATGCCCAAATGGATTCATTTAAAATAACAGGTATAGTAACTTTAAAAAAGTTTTTTACAAATGAAATTGATAAATCTATCATTTCATTTATTTTAGCTGCAATTGCATAATTATTTTTATAAGTTACATATAAAATTAAAGTCATTTCTACAATTCGAGCAATTACAGTAGCTATTGCTGCACCACGTACTTCAAGTCGTGGAAATCCAAATTTCCCATAAATAAGAACGTAGTTAAAAAATGTATTTGTACAAAGAGATATAGCACTTACTACCATAGGAGTTTTTGCCTCACCAGTACTTCTTAAGGCAAAAGAATAAGAAAACGAAATTGAAGTTATTATATAACTAAATGCTATTATTTTTAAATACTGACTCCCAAGTATAATTACATCTTTATCTTTAGAAAAAATACCAAGTATTTGTTTAGGAAATATAAAACCTCCTATAGTAAAAATCATAGAAGCTATTCCGCCACTTATCAAACAAACTCCAAGAACTCTTCGTATATTTTTTACATCTTTATTTCCCCAATATTGAGCTGTAAATATAGAAGAACCACTAGATATTCCAAATAAAAGTAGATTTAAAAGAAAAAAATATTGATTTGCAAGTCCTACACTTGCTATAGCTTTTTCTCCAAGCTTTCCAATCATTATAGTATCTACTAGATTAAGAGATGATGATATAAAGTTTTGAAGTGCTATTGGTATAGCAAGATTTAGCATAACTTTATAAAAATGTTTATCATTTAAAAGTTTTTTAATACTCATGAAATCCCCCTATCGTAATATAATATTAAAATATAATTAAGTTAAAAATATATTTATACTTATAATTAATATCTTATATTAAACAGATACAATTAACATTGTATCGTATGTATTATTATTTATCAAATTAATACTTTAGTATTTTTAAAATATTAATTTAATAGATTTTTAACTAAATGTATATTACAATAGTAAATGTAATAAAAATTAAAGAATGGAGTGACATATTTGCTTAAAGCTGTTATTTTTGATATGGATGGAGTAATAATTGATAGTGAACCAGATCATTTAAAGTTTGAGCAAGAATTTTTTAAAAATCTTGGCCTTGATATAAGCAAAGAAGAGCATAATAAATTTGTTGGAACAACTTCTTACTATATGTGGGAAACAATAAAAAATAAATTTAATCTTTCACAAACTGTAGAAGAACTTGTAAAAAACGATAGAGATAACTACTATAACTATTTAATATCAGGAAATCATAATATTCAAATTATAGATGGAGTTAAAAATATTATAGAAGATTTATATAAAAATGGTGTATTACTTGCTGTTGCATCTTCTTCACCAATAAACATAATTGAAATTATAGTAGATATGTTTAATATTAGAAAATATTTTAATACATTAGTAACAGGTGATTATGTAGATAAAAGTAAACCTAATCCTGATATATTTTTATATGCAGCAAAGGAGCTTTGTGTGGAACCAAAAGATTGTATTGTAATTGAGGATTCTGCAAATGGAGTTTTAGCTGCAAAAAATGCTAAAATGAAATGTGTTGGATATAGAAATTTAAATTCAGGTAATCAAGATTTATCTCCAGCTGACATTATAATAAATTCTTATGATGAAATAAATTATGATATATTAAAAAGCATTATATAAAATTTTATACATAATTTTTAATATGATTATTTTACTATATATAATTTGAAATATAAAAAAGATTTAAGGCATAAAGAATATTACTTTAATGCCCTAAATCTTTTTTATATTTTTAGCAGCAGTATAAGCTGAACTCCAAGCCCATTGAAGGTTAAAACCACCACAGTCACCATCTACATCTAAAATTTCTCCAGCAAAATATAAATTAGGTATAAGTTTTGATTCCATGGTATTTGGATTAACTTCATTTGTATTAACTCCTCCAGCAGTTACTTGAGAATTAGCAAAAGAATTCGTACCTATAACTTTAAAATCCCATCTTTTTAAAAGCTTATATATATTCCTTTTTTCTTTATATTCTAAATCCCAGCAAGGTTTATGTATATTATTAATTCCAGCTTCTTTAAGTAATATAGGAATAAGTTTTTTATTTATTATACCTATAAAAGAATCATGAACACTTCTGTGAGAAAATATAGAAAAATGTCCTTCAAAAAAATTTTCTAAAGTTTCTTCATTCATAGTATGCATAATGTTTATCCTAACAAAAACCTTGCTATCTTTTGAAAGTGCATAAGAAGCAATTCTGCTCAATTGAAGAATAGGAGGACCAGATATACCGTAATCTGTAAAAAGTATTTCTCCAAATTCACATCTTTTTAATTCATTATTTACATATATTTCTGCTATACCATTAAATTTAACACCTGATAAAGCTTTAAGATTTTTATAATCAAGCTTTAGTTGAACAAGAGCAGGAAGAGGATTTATTATACTATGACCTAAAGATTTAGCTAAATAATAACCAGAACCATCAGAACCACTAGAAGGAAGAGATTTTCCACCACAAGATAAAAGAAGTTTTTGGCTTTCATAAATTTCACCATTTGATGTTTCTATTATAAATTTAGATTTTTTATATTTTATATTTTTAACTTTAGAGTTTAAATAAACAGGTATTTCTCTATCATTAATTGCAAGCCTTAATATATCAACTACAGAAGATGCTTGAAGAGACATAGGATACATTTTACCATCTTCTAAAGTAACTAAAGGAAGTCCTAAAGATAAGAAAAAGTTTATAGTATCTGAAACTTTAAATTCCCCAAGTGCTGGGATGAAAAAATTAGGATTATCGCTGTGGTATCTACTACTTTCTATATATTCATTTGTGATATTGCATCTTCCGTTTCCTGTTACCAGTAATTTTTTTAATATCCTATCGCTGCCTTCTAGTATAGCTACATCTATTCCCATATCTTTAGTTAAAATTGCAGCCATAGATCCAGCAGCACCTCCGCCTATTATTATGAGTTCATGTTTCAAAATAAATCCCACCTTGTTAAATTAATATAGAGATATTATTTATATATTTTATACTAAATATAAATTTTTGAATATAATAAAAATATACTTATGTAAAATAATTATTTAAGTTATAATAAATATAACAAAGTATTATATATTAATTTTCAAAATTTAAACAAAACCAATACAAATGTAGTTTATCAAACTATTAAGGAGATGATTTTTGTGAATGCAGGAGAATTTTTAAATTTTAAAAATTGGGTAGTAGCTGGAGATGTTCTTAATCCAGACAAATATGCTTATAAAATATTAAATGCTTTAAAAAATGCAGGTTTTAATGTAGAAGGTGTAAATCCTAAAGATACATCAGGTAATACATATAAAAGCATTAAAGAAGTTCCATATAAAATAGATGTACTTGATTTATGTATAAATCCTATAAAAGGATTAAGCATTATTAAAGAGGCTAAAGAACTTAATATAGATAAAGTTCTAATACAGCCTGGAGCAGAAAGTGAAGAAATTTTAGAATTTTGTAAAAATAATGGAATAACTGCAATAGAAGGCTGCGCATTAGTAGAATTATCAAAACGTAAATAAATTTTAATTAATTTTTTAGAATAATATAAAATATCTATTTATAAAAAGTATAAATAGATATTTTAATTTAATAATTATTTAATTAAAATATGCTTGTAATATAAATAATTATTATAAAATTTCCTTAGAAAAATTAGTTACAGATAAAACTAAAACAGTAATATTAAATATCTATAATAAGCATATAAGAGAAAATAGATTAAATATGTAGTTTTATTATATATTATAAAAATATATTTGAATAAAAACGAAAAAAATAAAAAAATATGTTGACATAAATCTAAATTTTATGTATTATATTCTATGTCGGGTCTTGAGAGCTGACAAAACAAATTTAAATAAGGCTCCTTGGTCAAGCGGTTAAGACACCACCCTTTCACGGTGGTAACAGGGGTTCGATTCCCCTAGGAGTCACCACTATGGGCGCATAGCTCAGCTGGGAGAGCATCTGCCTTACAAGCAGAGGGTCACAGGTTCGAGCCCTGTTGTGCCCACCATAGTGATTATCACTATAATAATAAAATATTTAAATATATATGGCCCAGTGGCTCAGTTGGTTAGAGTGCCGGCCTGTCACGCCGGAGGTCGAGGGTTCGAGCCCCTTCTGGGTCGCCAAAATGCTGGCATGGCTCAACGGTAGAGCAGCTGACTTGTAATCAGCAGGTTGTAGGTTCGATTCCTATTGCCAGCTCCAATTAAATAAGGCTCCTTGGTCAAGCGGTTAAGACACCACCCTTTCACGGTGGTAACAGGGGTTCGATTCCCCTAGGAGTCACCACTATGGGCGCATAGCTCAGCTGGGAGAGCATCTGCCTTACAAGCAGAGGGTCACAGGTTCGAGCCCTGTTGTGCCCACCATAGTGATTATCACTATAATAATAAAATATTTAAATATATGTGGCCCAGTGGCTCAGTTGGTTAGAGTGCCGGCCTGTCACGCCGGAGGTCGAGGGTTCGAGCCCCTTCTGGGTCGCCAAAGTAAATAATAAAAAGTCTCAAACATTTTGTTTGGGACTTTTTGTTATTTTAAGTACAAATATGTATTTACTAAAAATAACGAATAACACAATATAAATAATGCATAAGATAGTAATAATATTTTTGAAAAAGTTATTATTATTAATTAAAGATTAAATTTATTATGTTTTTTTAAAATATATACTCCTTACGTAATATTAATTTTGATTTTATTATATTAATGCTATTTATATGCCTATTATTTTTCAGAATTAGTACAAAGAATTATGATACTTATGAAAATTTTAGTGTATTAATTCTTATCATTTAAAGGCTTATAATTTAATCAAGAGGTAAGGAGGTAAAATGATATGACAGAGAATTGGTTAAACATTAATGGCAAAACAATTATTGTAACTGGAGGCAATTCAGGCATAGGATTGCATATTACTAACCAGTTAAAAGAAAATGGAGCAAATGTTATTGTTGCAGATTTAAATGTTGAAACTGGAAATGGTGATGGCGTATATAATATTAAAACAGATGTAACTTCAATTTGCAGTGTAAATTCTATGGTAGAAGAAGCAGTTAAAAAATTTGGTAAAATTGATGTGTTAGTTAACAATGCCGGGATTAATTTACCAAGATTACTTGTTGATTTTTATAGTAATGAAAGAAAATATGAAATTGATGAAGAAGCATTTAATAAAATGGTAAATGTTAATCAAAAAGGTGTTGTATTTGTTACTCAAGCTGTAGTTAGACATATGATTGATAAAAAAATAAAAGGGGTGATAATTAATATATCTTCTGAATCTGGAATGGAAGGATCTGTAGGACAAAGCTTATATTCTGCAACAAAGGGAGCAGTAAATTCATATACAAGATCATGGGCAAAAGAACTTGGGAAATTTGGTATTAGAGTTGTAGGTGTAGCACCAGGTATAAATGAAAAGACAGGACTTACTACTCCTGAATACAATAAAGCTTTAGCATATACAAGAAACATAAGTGTAGACCAGCTTGATTATGGTTATGAAAAGAGTATTCCTTTAGGTAGAGTGGGTAAATTAGATGAAATTGCATACCTTGTTAGTTTCTTAGCTTCTGATAAGGCTTCTTATATTACTGGAACTGTAATTAACATTACAGGAGGGAAGTCAAGAGGTTAGTTTGGAGGGATAGTTGTGCCAAGCTATGCAAATATAAATAAATTACTGAATTTATTGCTTTTAAAAAACAAATTATCTAGTGAAGAAATTTTAGAAGAAGTAGATTCTAAATGTGATATATATAATTATGTTAAAGAAATTAAACACATATACAAAAATGAATTAGATGTTAATATAATAGAAGATGGACATATAATTACACTTAATATTTTGGATGAAGATAAGTTTTATAAGCACTTATATAGGGCAAATATGTATGATTTTAATGATTATAAATGCAGGATAGCATATTTGTTTTATGAACTAATTGATAAAGGGATTTATGTAAATATACTAGATCTTTGTGATTATATGAATGTAAGTAGAGGTACAGTCAATAATGATTTAAAGAAAGCAAAAAATATACTAAAAAAATATGGTGCAGAGATAGTAGGAGTGCCTAATAAAGGAATAAAATTAAATGGCAGTGAATTTAGTAAACGATTGATATTGATTTATGAAGTTTTTGATTATTTCCCAAGTAAAATTTTTATAAATAATAAATTTATTAATATGATAAAATCATTATCTGAACACTATAAATTAAACAATTTAAGTAGATATTTAATTTATAAATCAACCTTAGTAAGTATATATAGGATTAAAAATGGGAATTTATTAAACACAAAAATTCCCATGTATAAAAATTTCGAAGCCAATAGCAGTAAATTAAATGATTTTATAACGGAAATTAAAAATATATTTAAAATTAATATTAATAATGAAGAAATCGATTTTATATCTTTTCCTATAAATACTAGAAATTCTGTGTATACATCTAATGTAGATAATACTAAAAATGAAAAACAATTAATAGATATTGTAAATGAAATGCTTAAAAATGTAGAAGAAAAGTTTGTGATTCACATTGATAAAGAGGATTTTTTCGAAAAAGTCAGGTATCATTTATTATTTCTTATTAATAGATTAATATTTAAAATTCCTGTAAGAGATATTTTTTCAGATCAAATAAAAATAAAATTTCCTTTAGCTTTTGAATTGGCAAAAACATCAATGAATGTACTTAGGGAAAAATATAATTTATTTAGTACTACAGTTGATATAAGTTATCTTGCTGTATATTTTGCATTAATACTTGATGAAAGAAAAACTATTTACGATGAAAGTAATAATATAAAAAATGCTGCTGTAATAACAAATGCTGGAAGAGGAGCATTTGAACTTATTCAAAGACAGCTTAAAGAAGTAATTGGATTAAATTCAAAAATAGACTTTTTAACCACTTCAGATTTAGTTACAAAAGATATATCCGAATATGGAATACTTTTTAGTACCGAAAATGTATCTATGGACGTTTACCTTCCTATTATTCAGATAAATGGTATAATTGATAAAAATATATTAACTCAAAAAATAAATGAAATAGAAAGTAGAAATAATGCTCTTATTGAAAAAATAAGTGAAGTTGTAAATATTAATGTAATGCATCTAGATGGCGATAAAGGATATAGAAATAATGTTAGATTAATTACTGAAGCTTTAATTAAAGAGGGTATTGTTTCAAAAAATATTTATAAAAACTTCGAAAAAAAAGAAAATTTAAGTTCAATGATTTATGAAAATGGAGTTGCATTTCCTCATTTGACAGATAAAATAGTTGATAAGTTAAATTTAACATTAGGCATTTTAAATCCAGAGAAAGATAATCTTAAAATAATTTTCTTTTTAGTAATACCTGAAAAAATGAACAGTATTCAAGAGGAAATGTTAATGAAAATGTATAATTATTTATTTACTATAATTAGTGAAAAAAATCTTATCAATATGCTTCAAGAGATTAACTCAATAGATGACTTTAGTAAATTTTTAATGAAAGGATATTTGTAAGATGAACATTAAATTTATGATTTTTATTAGTATATTTATAATGTCTGCTTTTGCACTTCAATATTATTTAGGTTTTAAACAAATTAAACATTTTGGTGATGAATACAGTAAAATGAGACGGGAAGGCAAAGTAGCTATTGGCAGACGCCCAGGTAAAATACAGTCAGGTACTATTATACTGTTTTCTATTGATAATAATGGGGTAATACGTTATGGAAAAAAGCTGCAAGGAACAACTATTTTAGCAAAATTTCGTGATTTTAATCAATTTAATGGAAGAAATATTGGTGATATAAGATTAGAAGATGATGAAATGAAAAAAGAATTAAAAATTACAAGAGAGGCTGTAATGGATGCAGTAAATAATTATAATGCTTTTATAAATGGGCATAAAATTCCTGAAAAAAAATCACCATTTGGACAATTATATAAAAAATTTGTTGGGTAAAGGAGATAATTTAATATGGCTATTATAGCTTTTATAGGGGCTGGACAAATGGCATCTGCATTAACTTTTCCAGCTGTAGAAAATAAAAATACTGTAAGACTTGTTGGTACTTTTTTAGATAGAGATATTATTGAAACTGCTAGGACTACAGGATTTCATCCTACATTAAAACGTTATTTACCATCAGAGGGTATTGAGTATTATCAAATTGAAAACGTAGCACAAGCATTAAAAGGAGCAGATTTTGTTGTTTGTGGAGTAAGTAGTTTTGGAATTGATTGGTTTGCAGATAATATTTTAAATCTTATACCTGAAAATGTTCCTATATTGTCGGTTACAAAAGGAATGATAGATATGGAAGATGGTACTATGATTACTTATCCAGAATATTTTGAAAGCAAACTTCCTAAAGACAAAAAACTTTCTATAAATGCAATAGGAGGTCCATGTACAAGTTATGAATTAGCAGATAAAGATAATTCTACTGTTGTATTTTGTGGTAAAGATATAAATATACTTAGAAAATTTAAAAATTTATTTGAAACTTCATACTATCATGTAAGCTTATCTACAGATGTAAGAGGAGTAGAGTGTGCAGTAGCTCTTAAAAATGCTTATGCATTAGGAGTATCTTTATCTATTGGGATAGCAATAGGTCCTGATGGAAAAGGAGTTGAACATTATAATTCTCAAGCAGCTCTTTTTGGGCAAAGCATTAAAGAAATGAAATATATATTAAATTTAATTGGAGGTGGTGAAGAAAATATAATTTATGGTGCAGGAGATCTTTATGTAACAATTTTTGGAGGAAGAACTAGAAAAATAGGAACTTTACTAGGGCAAGGGCTATCTTTTGAAAAAGCAATTGAAAAGTTAAAAGGCGTTACATTAGAATCTATTGTTATTGCAACTCGTACAGCAAAATGTATTAGACGTATGGCAGAGAGAGGAACTATTGATTTGAGCGATTTTCCACTTCTAATGCATGTAGACGATATCATAAATAATAATGCAGCTGTTAATATTCCGTGGAAAGATTTTGAAACAGAAAAAATATAAATTTTGAAACAGAAAAAGAAATTTATAAAAAGTATTTAACTAAAAATATTATATAAAGGGGAGTGTAAAATGAACTTTTTTATTAAGATTGCAGAAGGATTTATAGGTTTATTTAAAACAGGGGCAAATGTATTTATAAGCTGGATGTCTGGTATAGTTCCATTAGTATTATTGTTATTAGTATTTATGAATACTGTAATTAGTCTCATAGGGCAGGATAGAGTTAATAAATTTGCACAGTGGGCTTCCAAATATTCAATAATGAGGAATATGGTTTTACCTTTTGTTGCAGCATTTATGTTAGGTAATCCCGCATCATTTACATTAGGAAAATTTTTGCCAGAATATTATAAACCCAGTTATTATGCAGCATTAGCACAGTTTTGTCATACAAGTAATGGATTATTTCCACACATCAATCCAGGTGAACTTTTTGTTTATTTAGGAATTGCAGCTGGTATTGAAACTCTTGGTTTGAGTACTACACCATTAGCAGTAAGATATATGTTAGTTGGTCTTGTAATGAATGCAGTTGGTGCATATGTAACTGATTTTACTACTGGATATGTTTGCAGAAAATCTGGTATTACTTTAAGCTGACAGGGGGGATATCTTCACTTGTTGGGGGGATAAAACTGGATATGTTTGCAGAAAATCTGGTATTACTTTAAGTAAAGAAACTAAACTATAAGGGGGTATTAAAATGGCTAATTATAGAAGTATTAAAATAGAAAAAGGCAAAGGTGGATGGGGAGGTCCATTAATTATAACACCTACTGAAGAAAAACATAAATTTATTTATGTTGTAGGAGGAGGAGAAAAACCAGCTATTGTAGACAAAATAGCTGAACTTACTGGAATGGAGGCAGTAAATGGATTTAAAACTTCCATTCCAGAAAATGAGATTGCTTTAGCAATTATTGATTGTGGTGGAACTTTAAGATGTGGCATTTATCCTCAAAAAGGAATTCCAACAGTAAATATTATAGCTACAGGCAAATCTGGTCCTTTAGCAAAATATATAACTGAAGATATATATGTATCTAATGTAGGATTAAATCAAATTTCATTAGTTGATGAAAAAGAAGATATACCTGTAACTGTAACAAATACAAATAAAAAAGCTGAAGTATATACTACAGATAAAAAATTAACAGCACAGAATGCTGAAAAAGGAAGCATTATAGCTAAGTTTGGTATGGGAGCAGGTAAAGCAATTGCAATAATGCTTCAATCTTCAAGAGAAGCAGTACAGACAGTATTAAATACAATATTACCTTTTATGGCATTTGTATCAATGTTGATTGGTATTATTCAAGGAAGTGGAATTGGGAATGTATTTGCTAAAATAATGGCTCCATTAGCAGGAAGTATATGGGGGTTATTATTAATAGGCTTTGTATGTTCACTACCATTTTTATCACCTCTTTTAGGACCAGGTGCAGTTATTGCCCAGGTAATAGGAACACTTATAGGTGTAGAAATAGGTAAAAAAAATATAGCTCCTAATTTAGCATTACCTGCATTGTTTGCAATTAATACTCAAAATGCATGTGATTTTATACCTGTTGGACTTGGACTTGAAGAGGCAGAACCTGAAACAGTTCAAGTAGGTGTACCATCAATTTTATATTCAAGATTTTTAAATGGAGTACCCAGAGTATTTGTAGCTTGGCTAGCTAGTTTTGGACTTTATAAGTAAATATTAATAAATTAAATTGACATAAAATAAATGGCTAAGGAGAAAAAGGATTATGATTATTTATTCTACAAAAATATTGGAAATTGGTTTAAATGCTGATGAATTTTTAAATGGAGGAATGATAGTACTTTTCGGATTTGATGCTCCCCCTGAATTGAGACCTTATTGTTTTCTTATTAATAAAAATGAACTTAAAGATTCTATAGAAGTTGGAGATATATTTTTGATTGATGAAAGTGAATATAAAATTATAGCAGTTGGGGAACAAGTAAACAAAAATTTAAGAGACTTAGGGCATATTACAATTGATTTTAGAGGCGAAATAGAAAATATAATGGCAGGTTCATTATATGTTGAACAAAAGCCAATAACTAATATTTCTATAGGAACAAAAATTACAATAAAAAATAATAAGGTAAAGGATGAATGAAATGTTTTTGGATACAGCAAATATTGCATATATTAATAAATGTATAAAAAAATGTAAAAATATTGTCTGCTGAGCATAGTAAAATAACTAATCCAGTAGAAAGCATTTTTATATGCTATCTACTGGATTAGTTTATTAAAGAAGAATATAGAATTAAATATGGAACTTTAAAAATTTTACTTATATTTTAGTTATTTTACCTTATTTTATTTAAATTCTTTTTTATTCTAATATCATCTCCAAAAAATTTATGAAGAGTAAAATTACCAAGAAGTCTAGAGCTTATTCTTTCAGAGTAAATTTGAAGTATTTCTTCTAGTTTGCAATTTGTTGATATTATCATATTTTTGTTTTTTAAAATTTTCTTATTTAAAAGATTAAAAAGTTCTGTTTTAGAAAAATCGCTTATTTGTTCAGCACCTAAATCGTCTATAATAAGTAAATCACAGTTTATAAGCAAATCTTCAAGATTTTCATCACCTTCAAAACGTATGCGTTTTAAATTCTGAATTAAATTTTCAGCAGTTCTATAAACTACAAGATATCCTTTATCTAAAAGCTCTTTTGCTATACATATAGATAAGAAAGACTTACCTGTACCTGAAGGTCCATAAAAAAGAAGATTTTCATTTGAAGATTGAAAGTTTCGTATAAAAGCCATACATTTTGTAACAATTTTTTCAATATTTTTACGCGGACTTTCTGGTTCACTGCCAGTTTTTCTTAAAGAGTAGTATTCTACATTAAAATTATCAAAATTATTTTCACGAGTTAATTCCTTTAAGTCTGAATTTTTATAATAAACTTTTACTAAATAATGTTTATAACATGAACACTTTTTAGTTCCTATAAATCCAGTATCTTTACATTTTTCACATTTATAATTATGTTCAAGATAGGTTATTGGGTAACCATATTTAGATAAGAGTTCAGACTTTTGAACTCTTAAATCAGTAATTTTCTCTTTAAGACTTTTTATATATTCATCCCTATTTTTTATATTTTTAAAAGTACTCATAGAAACTTCTACGCAGAGTTTACCAATTTGCTGCTCAATATTTATAATTTCAGGAAGTTTTTCTTCAATTTCTTTTCTTCTTTTTTCAAGAGCTCTGTTTTCTTCTTCACGTATATTTTCATATATTTTAAGTATTTCAGATTGATAACCGTTAATCATTGTTAGTCTCCCATCCTAATAACTTTTTTTCAAGCTCGTCAAAATCATATGTTCTTTGTTCAAAATTATTAAAAGTACTATTATTATTATACTTAAAGTTATTATTTTTTTTAGTATTATTTCTTTTTATATCTTTTTTAGCTATTGCTTCAAGAGTGAATAAACCATCTTTATACCAACTTCCTAATATCCCATCTATATATTTAAACTCAGCTTTATTTATTCTTTCAAAGCAAATATCACAGGCTTTAAAAATAACTTCAAGTGGGAATTTATAAATATTAATCCATTTATCAAGCATTTCTTCTTGAGGCTTCATAACTTCTGCATCCTTTATACCTAAATAATTTAAAATCTTTCTAATTTTAATCCATTTGTCTTCATGTTTTTTTATAAAAGCTTGAGCTGCATCAACTGTAGTGATTTTAGAATCATACCAAGTTATAGCTATTTTTTCTATATATCTATAATCTGTTTTACCTTTTGAAACACAATATTGGATTAAAAGAAGTATAAGTTCTAAAGAAAAGTTATATTCTTTTTGCCAGCTTATATAAAGAGTCATTTCTTTAGTAGATAAAGGTCTTCCTAAAAGTTTTTCTATTTCTTTAAGCATATCTTTTGTAGTACTTTTATTTAATTCTTCTAAAAGATTTATATTTTCATTGTCTGAAGATACAGAGTCATTTAAATCTAAAAACTGAATGTTAAAATTCCCCATGTTATCTATAGGAACCATTCTAATAACACCTTCATCATTCCAATAGTTCCAAGCATTTAGTACATCTGTTTCTAAAAGATGAAGAGTGCTTGCAAGTATAGAAGAACTAACCCCTAATTCACCTGACATACAGTATTTAAGTCCTAAAATATATACTTTGACAAAATCACCACGAGCCTTAGTCATATATTTATCTATAAAAATATTACTAACAGGTGTGTAATCTTGAGCTTTATTTTTAAACATAAAAGTGCTCATAATACCACAGCCTTCCTTTACTAATTTTATACAATATATAGTATCACATAGAACAATTATAACAAAATATAGGTTTATACTCAATATGTAGATACATAACATGAAAAGTAAATATAGACTAGTAAAATAATGATTTAAACAAGTGCTAATGCTATATCTTATTTTTAAATATAGTATTAATAATTTACTAAATAAATATATAAAACTTTAAAGTTTTATATATAATAAGGATTTTTATATTATATATATCTCGTACATAATATATCTTTTTAAATATTAACATTTAGTTAAATTTTATTCATAGCTATAGAATGTTTTAAAAATGTTATATTTTGATGAAATATTGGGAATATTATCTAAAGTGAAAGGAGAGGATAAATTTTTGATTAAAAGAAATAAATTTTACAAATTTTTAAGTTTGGCAAGTTTTGCAGGAACTATAGCAGTATCCTCTGTTTATTACAAAGAAAATACTCCCAATGCATATGAAATTAAAGTTTTTGATAAAGCTGTAGCATATGTTAAAGCTGATGAAAATGCACTTAAACAAATAGCAAAAATAAATAATGAATTAGAAAATAGATTTAAAAGTACAAATTTTAAAGATAGTATTTTTGTTTTTAATTCAAAAGTAAATGAAGATTATTTAATTGATGATAAATTATTAGAAAAATCTATAATTCAAAATGGAGGAATAGAAGTAGAAGCCTTTTCCATGCTTTGTGATGGTAAAGAAATAGCAATAATTGCTAGTCAAATGGAAGGAAAAGAAGCTTTAGATAAGGTAGCAAACTATTATGCTTCTAAAAATGGAGTTAATATAAAAGAAAGTAATGTAAAAAATAAAATCACATATGAAAAAAAGAAAACTCTTTTAAAAGATGTAGATGATGTTGATAAAGTTAAAGAAAGAATTATAGAAGTAAATTCAAAGTTAAAGAAACCTCTATTAGTGATAGAATTTAAAGGTACTTCTCAAAGTACAAAAAATATTTCTCCAGAAACTATTATAAAATCATCAAACAGTATTTTAGAAGGACAAAGCCAAATTGAAAATCAAGGTAAGTATGGGGAAAAGATTGTATTAAAAGAAATTACAATGCAAAATAATAATATAATAGATTCAAAAGTTATAAGTGAAAAAGTTACTATACCTCCAGTAAATAAAGTTATATTAAAAGGTACTAAAAGTAATGAAGATAAAGATAAAACAGCAAGTACTTCTTTTGTATCACCTTCACGAGGCACAATATCTTCAAATTTTGGTATGAGGTGGGGCAGAATGCACGAAGGACTTGATATAGCAGCAAACTTAGGGGAACCTATATATGCTGCTCTTGATGGCACTGTAACATATTCAGGTTGGGCTAGCGGCTATGGTAATTTAATTAAATTAAAACATAACGATGGTATTGAGACTTATTATGGACATTGCAGTAAACTTTTAGTATCAGAAGGTCAAAAGGTAAAAAAGGGTGAAAAAATTGCAGAAGTTGGAAGTACAGGAAACAGCACAGGACCACATCTTCATTTTGAAATAAGAATAAATGGAGTTCCTAAAGATCCTACTAAATATTTAAATGATATAAAAAACAAATAATATAAATCTTCCATTACATTTACATTAATTTCTGATTTTAATTGAAATAAATTATTTATATGAGTATCTAAATGCAAAAAACTTAAGGATTTGAGCGCAAGGTAATGGGCATTACACTAAATAAATATATATCAGAATGTAAGATTATTGGTATAGTAGTAACCCACCCCTGATTCATGAGGTGGGGTTACATTTATGGAAGAAGCTTTGTAATATCAATCATACCTGCTCCTTGAGACCATTTAAACATATTTAAAAGTTTGCAAGAAACTTTTAATAATGATAATACATCTTTAAAAGAAAGCTCTGGGTTATTTTCAAACAAAAGAGCACAAATACCACTTATAAAAGCAGCAGCACAAGAAGTACCACTATAAGTTGTATAAGGTTTATCTAAAGGATAAGCATATATTCTTGAACCATTTCTTTCTGAAATATAATTTTTATTACAGTTTAATGAGCAAATTTCTACACAGGCTGCCGATAAATCAGGCTTTTCCAGTTTACCATAAGGACCAGAGGAAGAATGAATATAAGGCTTAATACCACTTCTAGTATCTAATCCTGCAACAGTAATACAATTATTTAATGTAGCAATACCTTTAATTGAACCTTCTTCATTTTTATTACTATTACCACTCGGAACAACCACAACTATTCCTTTTTTTACAGCAATATCAAATATTTTAGAAAAAAGTGAAATAATAAAAGAATTATAGTCTATAATTTCAAAAGGAAGACAAATTACTTTTATGTTGTATTCAATATTTTCATTAAGTATAAGTTCAATAGCATACAATATGTCTGAAATAAAGCCTCTGCCTATATCATTAAAAGCTTTTACTGAATATAAATGGCTGTTTTCAGCAATACCTCTATACATACCTTTAGAAGCAGCTCCACTTCCACATATAATACCACTCATAAATGTTCCATGTCCATTATCATCATAAGGATATTTCATATCATTTATCAAATCTACAAATTTTTTAATTTTATTATTAGGATGACAAATATCTGTATGAGGGTAAGTACCACTATCAACTAAACCAATTCCAATTCCTTTCCCAGTAAGTTTATATCTTTCTTGAAATGTTATACCATTTGCACTTAAAACACTCATTCCACATAAAAAAGCATTTGTATCGAAAGATATATATGAAACTTCAGGAAGCTCTAAAAGCCTTTCTATTGCACTTTTAGATAAATTTGCACTTATACATTTTATTGATGGTATATTTCTTATTACTTCTGATTTATAGGATTTTATCTTTTTTTCTATATTTTCTATTAAAGTCTTACATTGAATTATTACTCTATAATTTTTATAGCTATTACTTTCTAAAGCCTGTTTGAGATTATAATCAAGTTTGCTTTTAAAAGAGAACATAAAAGCCTCCTAAAAAATTGATACCAATATATATTATGAAACTTTTATAATATTGATACAAATTAGAATGTTTATTATTAAATTATTTACATATATTTTAAAACCATTAATTATTTTATAGTTTATTGTTGAAAATTATATGTTTATAATTTAAACTTAAATTGTAAAGGTTATATATAAACAAAACTTAATTTTACATATATTAAGACTTTGTATTGAAAATCTTTACTAAATAAAAAAATTATATTTATTTTAGAGGGGGTATTATATAATGCAAATAATAAAAAAAGATGGCAGAATTGAAAAATTTGATATAAATAAATTAAAAGCAAGTATTGAAAATTCTGCTAATGATATTAACTTCCCTATAACTGAGTCAGATTTAAATATAGTATTAAATGATATAAAAAAAATACTAAATTTATTAAGAGAAAATTCTTCTCTTACATCAAGTTATGAGGTAAGAGGAATAGTATATCATGTTCTTATAAATTCTGGTTTTTCTAGTGTATGTAAATCATATATGGATATATAAAATTATATAAAAATTTAAATATGATTTTTAAAATTTTAATAAAAATTAATAAAATTTACCTAGAATAAAAACATAACCATAGAAAAAAATAAAATTATATATAAGTGTTTCTATTTTATATTTTGAAAGGATGACGAAAATGAAAGACAGTTTTTTTAAAGACTTAAAAAATAATGAATATATAGAAGACAGCTTTATGGTTATGAAAATTTTAAATAAAGAAGATGGTGAATTTACAGCTTTTATTGGAGATAAAACTGGAGATTTTAAAATATTTATACCTCAAATTCATGAAAAGATTAATATTGGAGATGTTATATATATAAAAGCTAAAAAAAATATAATTTATGAAGTAAATGAATATAAAAAGATAGAAGATTTTGATATAAATGATTATCTCCCCAGTTTAAAAAGACCTATAGAAGAAGTTATAAGTGATATAGAAACTATATCTAAAGAAGAATTTAAAAGTCCAGAAATAATAAGTTTAAATGATTATTTTTTTAAAGATAAAAGTTTTTTAGAAAAATTTAAAAATGGTATAGGGGGCTTAAATCAGCATCATAATTATATAGGAGGATTAGCTGAACATACTTTAAATGTTATGTATATGACTAAAGTTATGGCTTATAGATATAATTGCAGGCATAAGGAAATTGCTATACTTGCAGCTAAGCTTCATGACATAGGTAAAACAGAAGAATATGATATAAATGGTCCTTTTTCTGTTTCAATTAGAGGAGAAATGGAAGGACATATAGTTATAGGAGTTACTATGATTGAAGAGGCTTTTAAATCTGGAGGGAATATTTATAGTGAAGATTTTAAAAATAGAATTAAAGGATGTATAGTTCAGCATCATGGTAAAATAGAATATGGCTCTCCTAAAGCGCCAAATACTGAAGAGGCTTTTATAGTACATTATGCTGATTTTGTTGATGCTACTATGAACAAAGTAGGTCAAGTAAAAGATATTACAGAGCCAGGTACTTGGTCAGAATATGATAGAAGAATAGGAACAAGATTATATATTTAATATTTATATGTAAAAATAAATTATTGCATATATAATTATTGAGGTGATAATTATGGATGCAATAGTTAGTTTGATAGGTAATGTAGGGTTTCCTATAGCTGTATCTATATATCTTTTAGTTAGGATAGAAGGTAAGCTTGAAAACCTTACAAACAGTATTAACAATCTATCTAGTGTCATAAACACAATAAATAAATAGTACTAATTATATTTTTAATTTTTTTATATTTAATTGTATTATTATGAAAAAGCTTTTTAAAATGCAGTTTTATGTGTTTTGAAAAGCTTTTTTTATGCAAGTTTAACTTGATATTAATGCATTTTATATTTATAATTCTTTATAATGGAAACATATATAAAAAAGGGGGCAGGCTATGAACTGCAGAAAAAATTATTTAAAAGGAATAAAGAGAGTTGTTGTAAAAGTAGGAACTTCTACACTTACTCACTCTAGCGGTCTTTTAAATTTAGATCGTATAGAAAGTTTAGTTAGACAGCTGGCAAATTTACACAATCAAAATATTGAGGTTATATTAGTAACTTCAGGAGCTGTTGGGGCAGGTATGGGAAAACTTGGACTTAAAACTAAGCCTAAAACTATTCCTGAAAAGCAAGCTGCGGCAGCTGTAGGTCAGGGAATACTTCTTCATATGTATGAAAAAATTTTTTCTGAATATGGGAAAACTATAGCTCAAATACTCCTTACAAAAGATGATTTTGCAAATAGAAATAGATTTTTAAATGCTAGAAATACTTTTTTTGCACTTTTGGATAAAGGTGTTATACCTATAGTAAATGAAAATGATGCTGTTGTGGTAGATGAAATAAAGGTAGGAGATAATGATACATTATCAGCTTTAGTATCTAGCTTGGTAGAAGCTGATTTGCTTATATTATTATCTGATATTGATGGATTATATGATGATAATCCAAATATAAATTCTGGAGCTAAACTTATTCATTTTGTAGATTATATAAATGATGATATAGAAAATATGGCAAATGGAGCTGGTACAAAGTTAGGAACAGGAGGTATGGCTACAAAGTTAAGTGCCGGGAAAATTGCAACAGCTTCTGGGACAGCAATGATTATTGCAAATGGATCAAAACATTCAATACTTCAGGATATTATAGATGGCAAAGATGTTGGGACTTTATTTAAACCTAAAGAATGTCCATTGCAAGCAAAGAAACATTGGATTGCATATAGCACTGATATAAGTGGTAGAGTTATAATAGATAAAGGAGCAGAAAAAGCACTTATAAAAGAACAATGCAGTCTTCTTCCAAGTGGAATATCTAAAGTAGAAGGTTGCTTTAATGAAGGAGCTGTAATATCTATATATAATTATAATGGCAAAGAAATAGGAAGAGGAGTAACAAATTATTCTTCTTCAGAAATAGAATTAATATCGGGCAAAAAATCTAGTGATATAGAAAAAATATTAGGTCACAAGCATTTTGATGAGGCAATACACAGAAATAATATGGTGATATTTTAATGGAGGTAATTATGGATATTAAGGAGAAAATAATAGAAAAAGGAAAATTTGCCAAAATAGCAGCTAGAAGTTTAGGTAATTACAGTACAGATATAAAAAACAAAGCTCTTATTAATATGGCAGAAGCTTTAATTAAAAATACAGATATAATTTTAAATGCAAATGAAAAAGACATGGAAGCAGGAAGATCAAAAGGGTTATCTAAAGCTATGCTTGATAGGCTCATGCTAAATGAAAAGAGAATTGCAGATATGGCAGAGGGTGTAAGACAGATAGCTTCATTGGAAGATCCTATAGGAGAAGTTACAAAGATGTGGAAAAGACCAAATGGTATACAAATAGGTGAAATAAGAGTACCATTAGGTGTAATAGCTATAATTTATGAAGCTAGACCAAATGTAACAGTAGATGCTGCAGCACTTTGTATAAAAGCTGGCAACGCAGTAATGCTAAGAGGAGGATCTGAAGCTATAAATTCTAATAAAGCACTTGCAGATGTTATTTCAAAAGCAGCTATTGAAGCAGGATTGCCTGAAAATTCTATTCAATATATAGACATAGTAGATAGAGAAGCTGTTAATATAATGCTTAAACTTAATGATTATATAGATGTACTTATACCAAGAGGAGGAGCAGGACTTATTAAAAATGTAGTACAAAATGCTACAGTACCTGTTATAGAAACAGGAGTAGGAAACTGTCATGTATATGTAGACGCTGATGCTGATTTAAAGATGGCAGAGGAAATAATAATAAATGCTAAAACTCAAAGACCTGCAGTTTGTAATGCTATGGAAACATTACTTATACACAAAGACTGTTATAAAGAACTTTTAAAAAGTTTAGCACCTAGACTTAAAGAACTCGGAGTAGAAATTAGAGGCTGTGAAAGAACGATAGCTGTAATTCCAGAAGCTCTGAAAGCTTTAGAAGAAGATTTTTACAAAGAGTTTCTTGATTTAATATTAGCAGTTAAAGTTGTAGACTCTTTAGATGAAGCTTTAGAACATATATATAAGTATGGAACTAAACATTCAGAAGCTATAATAACTAACAATTATTTTAATTCTCAAAGATTTTTAAAAGAAGTAGACGCAGCAGCTGTATATGTAAATGCTTCTACTAGATTTACAGATGGCTTTGAATTTGGTTTTGGTGGTGAAATAGGTATAAGTACCCAAAAGCTTCATGCAAGAGGGCCTATGGGACTTAAACAGCTTACTACAAATAAATATATAATATATGGAGAAGGACAAATACGCAAATAAAAAATTACAAACTAAATAAAAAAAGTCACAGCTTTAAGTTTTATAAAAACTTAGCTGTGACATATAGAGTTCCTTTGTAAAAATTTAAGATAAAAATTTAACTTATATATTAATTTAGAAACTCTATAATAAAATATATATATAAATAAAAAGAGGGCATAATTAAATAATTGCGTCTATTACAGCCTCTGCAAATTCGGTGGTAGTTGAGTTTCCACCTAAGTCAGAGGTTGTTTTTTTACCTTCTTTAAGAACTTTTGCTACTGCATTTTCAATTTTATCTGCAGCTTTTTGTTCTCCTATGAACCTAAGCATTAATACTCCAGAAAGTATAGCAGCTGTTGGATTTGCTATATTCTTTCCAGCAATATCTGGTGCAGAACCATGGATAGCTTCAAAAATAGCGGCTCCATCTCCTATATTAGCTCCAGGAGCTAATCCAAGACCTCCAACAAGCCCTGCTGCCATATCAGAGAGTATATCTCCATAAAGATTTGGCATAACAAGAACATCATACTTTTCAGGATTCATAACAAGCTTCATACTCATAGCATCTACAATCATATCTTCAAATTGAATTTGAGGATAATTTTTAGCAACTTCTCTTGATACATTTAAGAATAAACCATCTGTGCATTTCATTATATTAGCTTTATGAACAGCAGTAACTTTCTTTCTTCCTTGTTCTAAAGCTGTGTCAAAAGCAAACTTAACTATCTTTTCACTAGCTTTTTTTGTAATTATTTTTATGCTTTCTGCTGCATCTTCACCTATCATATGTTCAATTCCAGCATATAAATCTTCTGTATTTTCTCTAACTATAAGAAGATCAATATTTTCATATCTTGAAGGAACGCCTTCATAAGTTTTTATTGGTCTTAAATTAGCATAAAGATTAAATTTTTGCCTTAATGTTACATTAACACTTCTAAAGCCTTTTCCTACAGGTGTTGTTATAGGGCCCTTCCAAGCAATTTTATTTTTTGCTATGCTATCTAAAACTGAGTCTGGAAGAGGTGTACCATATTTTTCTATAAGTTTTTCGCCAGCTGCTACTTCTTCAAAATCTATTGCTACTCCAGCTGCTTCAATTACTTTTTTAGCAGCACCCATAACTTCTGGACCTATTCCGTCTCCAGGAATAAATGTAATTTTATGCATTATGGTTTTTACTCCTTTCTCCTTGCAATTTTGTTAAGTTTAAAAGTCCTCCAGAAAGAAGCATTTGTTTTTGTCTTTCTGTAGCATTTAAAATCATTTTATATTTTTTGTTTTTAGTTATATTATCTACTTCTATAATTCCAGATTCAACCTGATTTCTAGCATCTTTTATTAAAAGTTCATCAAGCATATCAATATCATCATAATCTTTTTCATTTTCAAAAACTAAAGGTAATATACCATTATTTATAAGGTTTGCCATATGGATTCTAGCAAAAGATTTAGCTAAAACTGCTTTAACTCCAAGATATAGAGGAACTAATGCAGCATGTTCTCTGCTGGAGCCTTGACCGTAATTGCTTCCTCCAACTATAAAACCGCCTCCAAATTCTTTTGCCTTCTTTGGAAAGTCTTTATCAGAAGGTGTTAGACAATAGTCAGATAAATAAGGAATATTGGATCTATAAGGAAGTAATTTTGAATTAGAAGGCATAATATGATCTGTTGTTATATTATCTCCAACTTTAGTTAATACTTTTCCTACAACTTCATCTTTAAGAGGTTTACCTTGAGGGAATTCTTTTATATTGCTTCCTCTTATTATTTCTACAGTACTTCCATCCTCAGCAGGAGGTACTATTAAATTATCATTTATTAAAAACTTTTTAGGCATTTCTACATTAATAGGATCGCCTAAAGTTCTTGGATCAGTTATATATCCTGTAAGAGCTGAAACTGCAGCAATTTCAGGGCTGACTAAATAAACATTAGCAGAAGTAGTTCCAGATCTTCCTTCAAAATTTCTATTAAATGTTCTTAAAGATACTGCATTCTCGGCAGGAGATTGTCCCATACCTATACAAGGACCACAAGCAGATTCTAATATTCTAGCTCCTGAAGCTATTATAGAAGCTAAAGCTCCATTTTGAGCAAGCATTGTTAAAACTTGTTTAGAACCTGGAGAAACAGCTAAAGATACATGTTCTGCTATAGTTTTACCTTCAAGTATTTTTGCAACTTTCATCATATCAATGTAAGAAGAATTAGTACAGCTTCCTATAAGAACCTGATTTACTTTTTTACCTTCAAGTTCACTGATTTTAACTACATTATCAGGACTGTGAGGGCAAGCAACCATAGGCTCTAAAGAATTTAAATCTATTGTTATTTCTTCATCATAAACTGCGTCCTCATCAGCAGATAAAGGTGTAAAATCTTTTTCCCTTCCCTGTGCTTTTAAAAATTCATAAGTTATTTCATCACTAGGGAATATGGAGGTAGTAGCACCAAGTTCAGCTCCCATATTTGTTATAGTAGCTCTCTCTGGGACAGATAAACACTTAACTCCTTCTCCAGTATATTCAAATATCTTACCTACACCGCCTTTAACGGTAAGTCTTCTTAAAAGTTCTAATATTATATCTTTTGCAGTTACCCAAGGGTTTAGTTTACCTTTAAGATTTACTTTTACTATTTTAGGCATATTAATATAATAAGCACCGCCACCCATAGCTACAGCTACATCAAGTCCACCAGCTCCAATTGCGAGCATACCTATACCACCGCCAGTAGGAGTGTGGCTGTCAGATCCAAGCAATGTTTCACCGGGAACTCCAAATCTTTCTAAGTGAACTTGATGACATATTCCATTACCTGGTTTTGAAAAATAAATTCCATGTTTTTTAGCAACTGATTGTATATAAGCGTGATCTCCTGCATTTTCAGGTCCTGTTTGTAAAGTATTATGATCTATATATGCTACAGATCTTTTTGTTTTTACTTTATCAATTCCCATAGCTTCAAATTGAAGATAAGCCATAGTACCTGTTGAATCTTGTGTTAATGTTTGATCTATTCTAAGGGCAATTTCACTGCCTTGAACCATTTCACCTTTTACAAGATGTGCTTTAATAATTTTTTGTGATAAATTTAAGCCCATATTCAATCCTCCTCGTATAATAAGTTTATAGTCAGCTAAATTACTGCTATAAACTTATTTATTTTTATTTATTGTAATTTATAGATATCCAAAGTTTGAAAGTTTAATACAGTTATCTATTAATAATATAATTTTATTTTTTATTTTTCAATTTACTTTTAGTGTTTAATACAGTTATCTAGTAAAATAATAATACTCTTTTATAAGATAAAATATACTTTTGTAAGATTATTACTTTACTAGACTATATTTATTTTTATGTTATATATTTATTAAATTAAAATTAACTAACTCTAACTTTTTTTGTTATAAAAACTTCAGGTATATATTTTTCTACCAAAAGCTCAAGTTCTTCATTAGTAATAATAGTATTTCTACCATTTTCGTATTCTTCATCTATCCATTCTTTTATAAGCTTTATTCTTGGATCTTTTTTATCTATTTTATATTCATCTTTAAGCTTGTAATAAGTGTTTATCCAAGCGGCAATGCCAGCAAGACCAGAATATTCATTTACAGCTACGACTATAGGTCTATCTAATATTTTTTCTGTATCAAATATATTATATATTTCCTCATCCTTTAAAACTCCATCGGCATGTATTCCAGCTTTTGTAAGATTAAATTCGCTGCCTATAAAAGGAGTTTTTGGAGGGATTGAATAATCAAATTCACTTTGAAAATATTCAGCTATTTCAGTAATTAAGTTTAATCTCATGTTTTTTGTATTACCCTTAAGCTGTCCGTATTCTATAATCATAGCTTCAAGAGGACAATTTCCAGTTCTTTCACCAATACCAAAAAGAGTGCTATTTACTGAAGCACAACCATATAACCAAGCTGTAGAAGAATTAGTTACAACCCCATAAAAATCATTATGACCATGCCATTCAAGCCAATCTGAAGGAACTCCAGCGTAATTTTTCAAACCATGTATAATAGCTTGAACGCTTCTAGGAAGTGCGGCGCCACTATAAGGAACACCAAGTCCTAAAGTATCACAAGCACGTATTTTAATCTTTTTATTAGCTTCTTTAGCTAACTCCATAAGTTTTTTTACAAAAGGAACTACAAACCCAAAAAAGTCGGCTCTTGTTATATCTTCAAGATGACATCTTGGAGTAATATCGTTAGCTAATGCCTCTTCTACTATAGATATATATTTTTGTGCAGCTTCTTCTCTAGTCATATTTAGCTTTTTGAATATATGATAATCAGAACAAGACATAAGAATACCGGTTTCTTTTATTCCCATATTTTTTACAAGTTTAAAATCTTCTTTATTAGCTCTAATCCAAGAAGTAATTTCAGGGAATTCATATCCTAATGAAAGACATTTATAAGCTGCTTCTCTATCTTTTTCAGTATATAGAAAAAATTCAGTTTGTCTTATTATTCCTGAATTATTATCTAACTCATGAAGATAAGAATATAATTTTACCATTTGATCTACACTAAAAGGAGAAATAGATTGCTGGCCATCTCTAAAAGTTGTATCTGTTATCCATATATCTTCAGGCATATCCATTGGAAGCTGTATATTATTAAATGTTACTTTAGGTAATTCATCATATGGAAATATATCTTTATAAAACTCTGGTTTCTGAGAAGATTCAAAAATCTTCTGGCTAAATTTTTCAAACATTATTATCCCTCCCAACAGAACGAAAATGAAATTTAAACTAACGATATTTAAAAAAATGCAATATAATCAATAAATTATTCATTATATAAAAACATATTTTTGCAAACAGTACAAATTTTAATGCTAAAAAATAAGTAGTTATGTATTATAGTATATCATAAAAATAATCAATTAGGAATATGTATTTAATATTATTTTGCAAGATTTATTAAAAAAAATTCATTTAATGAAATAATATTTTTATATAATGCAAAAATAGGAAATATTTTAATATTTTTTATAATTAAATACCTAAAGACTTTTCTGATTTGTTAAAGAGTAAATTAAACTTGTCTGAAAAATCAAAAAAATATTAAAAAAACTAGATAAAATTATGAATTTGCAAGGTTCATTGATATGTAACTTTATATTAACAAACTTTTCATAATATTGTGTTATTATGAAATAGAAGTTAGATCCCCCTTATATATAGAGTTTATATAGAGTTGATTTTTATTTAAAGATGCTAGAAAATTCTGGCATCTTTTGTTTTGTCTGTATTCTGAAATAAATAAACGAAATAATAATATATATTAATTTCATAAAAAATAAAAGCCATGCATAAAAGTGTTTCATTAATTTATGTATGGCTTTTATTTTATGAAATTATATAGAATTTATTTTGCTGAAGTTAATATTATTGTTGCAACACTTTTATTCAACAGTTTTTATATCAAATATAAAAGTGTTATAAAAATAATATTATGTAAAAATAAACATTGAATTTATTGGATACTTTATATAATAACTCTTTTTGGCACGGATTATGCTTTATTAAATTGCATAGAACGATAAAGGAGGCAAAAAAATGAATCAAGTTATTTTAGCTAGTCATGGAAAATTAGCTCAAGGTATGAAAGATACTTTAAATATGATTGTAGGAAATTTAGAAACAGTTCAAGCTTTTTCATCTTATAGAGATGAAGAAAAAAATATTAAAGAATCAATAGAAAAGGCAATAAAAAATAATTATGGGAAAAATGATATTTATATTTTGACAGATATTTTAGGTGGTAGTGTTAATAATGATGTTATGTCTTTATTAAAAGATTATCCTAAATTACATATTATTGCAGGTATGAACTTACCTTTAGTTATTTCTATTGCTATTTCTGAAAATATTTCAAATAAAACTTTAGAACAGTTTATCAAAGAAAGTCAACAAGCTATTGTTGACTGCAATAAATTAATTAATAAAAATTTAAATAAAAAGGAGGAAGAACTATGATTAAATTAGTTAGAATTGATCATCGTTTATTACATGGACAAGTGGTTTTTTCATGGACTAAAAGTTTAAACATTTCAAGAATTATTGTAGTAGATGATGTAGCAGCCAATGATGAATTAAAGAAAATGTCACTAAATTTATCAAAACCTGCAGGTGTAGTACTAAACATTTTTTCAGTAAAAGAAGCCTTATTAAAAATGCCTAAAATTGAACAATTAAAAGAAAATATTATGTTCATTTTTGGTGGTACAAAATCAGTTTTAGAATTTTGTAAAGGTTACCCTAAAATTGAGGAAATTAATTATGGTGGAATTGCTAAAAAAGAAAACTCTAAACAGTACAGTAATGCAGTTTTTTTAAACGAAGAAGAATTAAATGATTCAAAACAATTAAAAGAAATGGGAATTATTTTGTATATGCAGCAAGTACCAACTTCTAAAAAAGAAGATTTAACATCAAAAATTTAAATTTAATAAAAAGGGAGGATATAAAATGTTACTAAAATCTATATTGATTGCTTTGATTGGCGTATTCTGTATATTAGATTCAAGACTTTTAGGAAGATTAAATTTTGAAAGACCTCTTATTGTAAGTACTTTAGTTGGAATTGTTTTAGGAGATATTCAAAAAGGTTTAATGGTTGGAGCCTCTCTTGAATTAATAGCATTAGGATTGGTAAATATAGGTGCTGCTGCACCTCCAGATATGAATATGGCATCTATAATAGCAACAGCATTTGCTATTTTATCAAATGCAAATGCACAAACTGCATTAACAATTGCTATTCCAATAGCAATATTAGGTCAAATGTTAGGAATTTTAATGAGGACTATTCTTTCTAATTTAACACATAGAGCTGATTATCTTATTGAAAAAGAAGAATATGAAAAGGCTTGCAGAATTCATATTCTTTGGGGAACAGTTTTATATTCTTTAATGTATTTTATTCCTATTTTTCTAGCTATATATTTTGGAACAGATTTGGTAAAAGATATTGTAAATGTTATACCTAATTGGCTTATAGATGGGTTAACTTTAGCAAGTAAGATTTTACCAGCTTATGGATTTGCTTTATTGCTTAATATAATGCTTTCTGCAAAAATGTTACCTTTTTTATTAATAGGCTTTTTTATTACTGCATATTCAAATTTAAGTGTAACTGGTATAGCTATTTTTGCTTGTTTATTTGCATTTATATTATCTGAATTTAAGTTTAAAAATGATAAACCAGAAGACACATTAGATAGTTTAGATTGATTGGAGGGATAAAAATGAAAAAAGAGTTAAAAGAAAAAGATAAAAATAAATGGAAATATAGAAAATTTTTCTGGCGTTCTTGGGCTATTCAAGCTTCTTGGAATTATGAAAGACAAATGAATATGGGATTTTTATATGGTATTGCCCCTATTTTAGATAATATATATAAAAATCCAAAAGACTCTGAATTAAAAAAACAAGCATATAAAAGACATATGGAATTTTATAATTGTACACCTCAAACAAGTGCTTTTGTATTAGGTTTAACTGCAGCTATGGAAGAAAAATATTATGAAGATAAGGATAATTTCAATCCAGAATCAATTAATGCAATGAAAACATCATTAATGGGACCATTATCAGGTATAGGAGATTCTTTTTTTCAAGGTACTATTCGTGTATTAGCTTTTGGGTTGGGGATTAATTTAGCTCAGCAAGGAAATATTTTAGGACCTATTTTAGCGATGATAATATCTTTTATACCATCTTATTTGGTTACTTATTATGGTGGGAAAATAGGGTATTTAATGGGTACTAAGTATTTAACCAAATTATACAAAGAAAATCTTATGGATAAAGTTATGTATATTTGTTCTGTAGTAGGATTAATGGTTATTGGCTCTATGATGGCAAGTATGATTGGTATAACAACACCTATTAAATTTGGGAAAACATTTGTATTACAAGATATTCTAAATGGAATTGTACCTCAAATTATTCCTTTAAGTGTTACTTTCTCATTATATTGGCTTTTAAAAAAGAAAGTTTCAACTGGCTGGATGCTCACTATTTGTATTGTAGGGGGAATAATTTTAAGTTTGTTAGGTATTTTTAAATAAAAATTAAAAATATATAAATAAAAATAAATGGGAGGAATTTAAAAATGGATCCAAAACAAATTATTAAAGAGATAAAGGAAAAACAAGATAATATTAAAAGTGTAATTTTTGTAGGCTGTGGTGCATCTAAAGCTGATTTATATCCAGCTAAGTATTTTTTAGATAACAATGCTAAAAATTTACGAGTTAGTCATTTTACAGCAAATGAATTTAATTATGCTACTCCAGTTGCAGTAGATGAAACTGCTATAGTTATTACTGCTTCACTAGGAGGAACAACTCCAGAAACTGTAGAAGCTACAGCTAAAGCAAAAGCTATGGGTGCACATGTAATTAGTTTAACACGTTGTGTAAATTCTCCAATAGCTAATAATGCAGACTATACTATATATCATAGATTTGCTGAGAGCTATTCTGCAAAATTAGAAAAAATGGGATATGCTTTAGAATTAGCAGTAGAAATATTAAATCAATATGAAGGATATGAATACTATGAAGATATGAAGACTGGTTTTAGTAAAATATATGATTTAGCTGATAAGGCTGCAAAATCAGTAGTAAGTGATGCTAAAAAATTTGCTCAAGAATATAAAGATGCTCCTATTATTTATGTTATGAGTAGTGGTGCTACTCATGAAGTTGCATATGCTACGTCAATTTGTTTAATGATGGAAATGCAATGGATTAATTCAGGTACATTCCATTCAGGAGAATTTTTTCATGGACCATTTGAAATAGTAGATAAAGATGTTCCATTTATATTATTAATGAATGATGGAAGAACTCGTAAAATAGATTCACGTGCATTAACATTTTTAAAAAGATTTGAAGCAAAAACAACGGTTATAGATGCTTTAGATTATGGGTTATCCTCAGTTATTTCAAATAATGTAGTTGATTATTTTAATCCTATGTTAATTACAGCAGTATTTCGTGTTTATGCAGAAGAACTTTCTTATGTTAGACAGCATCCATTAACTAAAAGAAGATATATGTGGAAATTAGAATATTAAAATAAAGAGCTATTAATTTAGCAAAGAAATCGAAAATTTTCGGTTTCTTTGCTTTTTAAGTATTAAAGTGTAAAATATAATAATACAAAAAATTAAAAGTTATTTATATAAAATGCTATTAGAAATTAAATTTGATGTTTGTAGAAAGAGGTGCTTTATATGGAAAAAGATTTATATAGCTATCTTAAAGAAATTACTAAAATTTTTAACAAAGATAATTTAAAACTTTTTTCTGCAAATTCAATTGCTGAGAATATTAACTTAAGTAGAAGTACAGTAAGTAGTTATTTAAATAAGGGAGTAAAACAGGGAAGTATAATAAAAATCAAAGAATATCCAGTAATTTTCTTAGATAAGGAAATTTTTTCAAAAATATATTTTAAGATAACAGCTAATGAATATGAGTCTTTAGAAGATTTATTTAATGAAGGTAAGAAAATAAAAAATAAAGATCCATTAAGTAATGTTATTGGAGCAAAAGGAAGCTTAAAGGAGCAGATTGAACAAATAAAAACTGCAGTTTTATATCCTGAACATGGACTACCTATAATGCTTTTAGGGCCTAGTGGTTCAGGAAAAACATATTTAGCAAAATGTATTTATGATTATTGTATACAAAAGAAATTAATTGGTGAAAAAGCTCCTTTTATTTCTTTAAATTGTGCACAATACTATCATAATCCAGAGTTACTATCAAGCTTGTTATTTGGATATACTAAAGGAGCTTTCACAGGAGCAGATAAAGATAAAAAAGGACTTCTCGAAAACGCAGATGGAGGAGTATTATTTCTTGATGAAGTACATCGTTTAACAAACGAAGGACAAGAAAAATTATTTACATTTATGGATTCAGGTGAATATTCACCTATAGGTGATAATAGTGTTAAGAAAAAGTCTAATGTAAGATTAATTTTTGCAACAACAGAATCTATACAATCAACATTTTTACCAACATTTATTCGTAGATTGCCTGTTATAGTAAGTATACCTGGTTTTTCAGAAAGAACTCAACAAGAAAAACTTGAATTAATAGATAGTTTCTTTTTAAAAGAGAGTGAAATATTAAAAAGAACAATAGAAGTTTCTAAGCAAGTAATATCTTTTTTATTATCAAGTAACTATGATGGAAATGTTGGTAAAATAAAAAATATTATAAAATATAGTTGTGGCAAAAGTTATGCAAGAATGAAAAATACTGATGTAATAAAAGTTCGTATTACTGATTTACCAGTTGATTGTGAAGAACATATAAAAGAAAATATAAATCATAAATTTTTAAATCGATATCAAGATAGAAGTTATGATTATAAGAATCCAGAATTATTAAATATAAATAGTAGAGAACAGAAAAATATAACAATAACATATTTTAAATTTATTGAAGAGTTTAAACAAGTTGAATATGGAAATATAACTAAAGAACAATATATTAATAAAATGATGACAAATGTAAATTTATTATTAGATGATTTAGTATTTAATAATGAATTGGCTAAAAATGAAAGTTTATTTTCTATGATATCTTTTAATATTAGATTTACATTTAAATATATGGAAGAAAATTATGGGTTTAAGCAAGATGGTAATAAAATTCTTTCTATTGCAAATTTATTATATTTTAAGGAAGAGAAAGAAATTTTAATTAATCATCCAGATTGGAATACTATAAAACCTAAATTAATTATATTTATTAATTCATATATGAAAAATGCTGTATATTTAGCAAAGATTATATTAAAGAATTTAAGTGAACAATTGGATTATCAATTTTTAGATGAAGATTTAATTTTTATTTCATTTTATTTAAACAGTACAAATATGCAAAACATAAAAGGTGAAATAAATAGTATAATTTTAGCTCATGGTTATTCAACAGCAAGTAGTATGGCAAATGTAGCTAATAGATTATTAAAGAAAAACCTTTTTCAAGCAATAGATATGCCTATTAATACTACTATAGATGATATAGAAAATAAAGTTATAGATTTTATTGATAATAATATAGTAGAGAATGGATTAATTTTATTAGTTGATATGGGCTCTCTTTCTGATTTAAGTACTAGATTAAAAGATAAAATAAAATGTCCAATGTTAATAATAGATTATGTATCTACACCATTAGTATTAGAAATAGGAAGCTTATTACTTCAAGGGAAAAATATAAATGAAATTAGTGATGAAATATTAAAAAATGTTAGAATTAATAAACAATTAATATATCCAATTGGTAACAAGAAAAAAGCTATTTTAACTTGTTGCTATACAGGAATAGGAAGTGCGATTCAAATCCAAGAGATACTTCAAAAAAGTTTAAGATATGATGATAAATCTTTTGTTATTATTCCTTATGATTACAAAAAATTACAACAAAATAAACAAAAAGAATTGCCATTTCAAATATATGATATTTTGGCTATTATAGGAACTGCAGATCCTAAAATTGATGGAATTAATTATATTGGATTAGATCAATTAATAAATGGTGAAGAAATTCAAAAGCTTATTAATATATTAAAAGATAACTTTGAATTTGATGAACAACAATTAAAGAAGGAACTAGTATTTAACTTTTCTATAAAGAAAATTGTAGAGAATTTAACAATTCTGGATCCAAATAAAATATTGAGATTTGTGGAAAAAGCAACTGATAAAATAGAAGAAAATTTAAATATTAAATTATCAAATAATAGAAGATTTTTACTTTATGTACATTCTTGTTGTATGGTTGAAAGAATTTTAAGGAAAGAAAATGTTGATGAACAAAATGATATTAATGAGTTTTTAGAAAAAGAAAAAAGAAGGGTAGAAATAATTAGATATTGTTTTTCTGAAATAGAAAAAGAATATACAATTAAAATCTCAGATCCAGAAATTCGTTTAATTTGTGATATTATATTTAGCGATTAAAAAGGGGGAATTAATTTGAAAAAAGCTGTTATTTTTGACATGGATGGAGTTTTAATAAATAGTGAATATTTTTATTTTAAAAGGAGGATGGATTTTTTTGATAGTTTAGGAATAGAGCCAGCAACACGTAATTTTAAAGATTTTGTTGGATTGAGTGATAGAATGATTTGGGAAAAATTAGTGCCAAATGATTTTATTAAGCGTAAATTGCTTAAAGAAAAGTACATTAAATATAGAGAAATAAATAAGATTGAATTTAAAAAAGTGTTAAATAATTCAGTTGAATATGTATTTATGGAGTTAAAAAAAAGAGAAATAAAACTAGCAATTGCATCTTCTTCAGAAAAAAAAGAAATATTTAGAATGATTAAGGAATGTGAATTAGAAAAATATATAGATTTTGTAATTAGTGGAGAAGAGTGTATCGAAAGCAAGCCAAATCCTGATATATATATAAAAACAATTAAAGCTTTAAATATATTACCAAAAGAAGCATTAGCAATAGAAGACTCTTTACTAGGTATTCAGTCAGCTAAGGCTGCAGGATTAGAAGTTGCAGCCTTATATCAAAAGGATTACGATTTAGATCAATCACAAGCCCGATATAAAATTAAGGACTTAAAAGAAATAATTGAATTAATTTAATCTATTTTGCATAAATAAAGTTAATATACAAACATATGAAAGATTTATTTCACATTTATATGAAAAACCAATAAAAATGAATTATATCTATCAAAATTAAAGTATAATTGCTGTAAATTCATTCTAACAAGTTTGAAAGATAATAAGGTTTAATATATTATTAATAGTAGTAGGTGCTTATTTATAAATTTTGAATAATATAGTATTTATTACAATTTATTATAAAAGTATAAAGAGAGAAGGTTTTTTAAGTGTTAAATGTGAATAAAAATCTCATTAAAAGAATACTTATGGTAAGCCTTGGAAGCTTAATTTATGCATTAGCTATAAATATATTTATAGCTCCTCATAAGCTTTTAAGTGGAGGAATTGCAGGAATTTCGCTTTTAGTGCAATACATTACAAAAGTACCATCAGGATATTGGGTTTTTATATTAAACATACCTATATTTATATTGGGACTTAAAAAGATAGATAAGGATTTTGTATTCTTTAGTATGATAGGTATGCTTACAATGTCTATATTTCTTGTATTAACTAAAGATATAAGCAGATTAATTATAGTAAATGATTTATTTATTTCAACATTATTTGGAGCCGTATTTAGCGGAATAGGTATGGGGTTAATATTCAAAAGCAGAGCATCACAGGGAGGAACTGACATAATAGCAGTTATCATAAGAAATAAAAATGGAGTTAAAATGTCTGATTTATATTTTATTTTAAATGGGACTATAGCTTTTTTGGGAATATTTTTTACTAGTATTGAACTTACTCTTTATACAATACTTTTAATGTTTATTAAATCTTTAGTAATAGATAAGGTTACAGAAGGTTTTGATCATAAAAAAATTGTTATTATAATTACACAAAAGGAAAAAGAAGTGTCCAATCTTATAATGGATGAAACTGGAAGAGGCACTACTTATTTATATGGAGAAGGAGCATATTCAGGAGAAAAGAAAAAGGTAATATATAGCTTAATGACTACAAAAGAACTAAATGATGTTAAAAAATTAATTGAAAAGATTGATCCAACATCACTTATTTCTATTTCAGAAGCAGAAGAAATAACAGGCAAAGGATTTTTGAAACCTGTTTTATAAAATATATTAAAAATATTAGAATGATTATGCTGATTAAATTACAAAGTTTTAATTATGTAATTTAATCAGCATTTTTTAATTGTTTTTAATTGCAGCTTCCACCTGAATTATCAGGATTATATATATCAAAAGAGTCGCCAAAAAGTCCTTTTCTATGAATTATTTTTGTGTTATTAAATATAAATGAAATGTCTTTTTCGGCTACAAATTTAATACCATCAACTTCTATAAAATCATCATTTTCAGTTTGTTCATCCAGAACAACTCCAAAGGATGGGCCGCCTCAGCCAAAGCCTTTTATAGAAAGTCTAACTGCACTTTTGTTTCTTTTTTTTAGATTTTCAAGTAAAGCTTTTTTTGTCTCTTCGTCTATAATAATATTCATTAAAAATCCTCCCTTCATTAAGACTAAGATATAAACTTTACCCTATAGGGGTATTATAGATATATTATATTATTCTACATTTAGTATGTCAAATATTTTTATAATATATTTATGATAGTGATTTTAATGATTAAAATAATTAAAAATTATAATACTCTAACATTATTTTATTTTTTTCTTTATCCAATGTCCTTTATCCATTTCGTAAATATATTCATATCCTGCATTTTTTATTAAATCCAATGCCTCTTCAAAGTAAAAATTAAGATTTTTTGGGAAATGAGCATCAGAATTAAGAACTATTGGTATATCCATATCACAACACTTTTTTAATATCCAAAAGCTAGGGTAGGGAGTGCTTAAATAACCTCTTGCTATAGCTCCTGTATTTACTTCTAAAAGAGTACCGGAATTTTTTATAACATTTAATGTTTTAGATATTTCTTCTTTATACCAAAATTCTTCTTCGTTAAAATGATTATTATTATGTTTTCTAATTAAATCTAAATGGCCTAATATATCAGGTTTATGTTCACAAAGCATTTTTCTTATAAGTCTATAATATTCACAAATAAAATCTTTAATATTACCATTAAAAAATATGTTAATAATTTTTTCGTATTCTTCTAAAGTATTATCTACAGGAAGATAATACTCAGTATTTTTATCTTTTATAAAATGTACAGAACCTATTGTATAATCAAGATTTAAATTTTTAAATTCCAAAGAATTTGGACCTAATATGTTTTCAATATAGTCAACTTCTAATCCACAGTATATATCTATTTGATTTTTATATTTTTCTTTAAGAACTGTTATTTCATTTATATAATTTATTAAATCTTCTTTTTTCATGTTACAGTCATTAGAAAAAGGAAGGGGAGCATGACTTGAAAAACCTAAAGATTTAAATCCTATTTTAATTGCTTCTTTTACATAATCTTCAAGACTCCCATGTCCATCGCAGAATATACAATGGGTATGATAGTTAGATTGTGGTTTAAATTTAACTATTTTTATCAACTCCAATTCTTTCAGGTTTTTTATTACCTGTTTTTTCTCTTCTTTTTGATAGTTCTTTTTCTATATCTTCTAATTTTATATTTTGTTCAACCATTAATACAAGAATATGATATATTAAATCAGATATTTCATATATGATTTCATTTTTGTTATTATTTTTACTTCCTATTATAACTTCTGAACATTCTTCGCCAACTTTTTTTAAAATTTTATCTAAACCTTTTTCAAAAAGATAGCTTGTATAAGAATTTTCTCCAGGATTTATTTTTCTATCTTCTATTATTTCATATAAATCTTTAATTACATTATTTTGATTCATAAATATTCTCCTTTATATTAATTTCTCTATAAAAACAGCTTCTATTTCCAGTATGGCAGGCTGCCCCTATTTGTTCAACTTTAATAAGAAGAGTATCGCCATCACAATCATAATTTATGCTTTTTACATATTGGAAATGGCCTGAAGTTTCTCCTTTGTTCCAAAGTTTTTGCCTAGAACGACTAAAAAACCATGTTGTACCTGTTTCTAATGTTTTTTTAAAAGATTCTTCGTTCATGTAAGCAAGCATAAGAACTTCATTATTATTAAAGTCTTGAATAATTGCTGGAATAAGTCCTTTTTCAAAAGCTATTTCATATTTATCAAGCATTTAATCTTACCTCCAATCCCTCTTTAGCAAGATAATTTTTAACTTGACTTATAGTAAGCTCTCTATAATGGAATAAAGATGCAGCAAGAGCAGCATCTGCTTTGGTATTTTTAAAAACTTCTGCAAAATGTTCAAGTTTCCCGCAGCCTCCTGAAGCAATTACAGGTATATTTACACTTTCTGATATTATTTTAGTAAATTCTATATCATAACCATTTTTTGTACCGTCAGCATCCATACTTGTTAAAAGTATCTCTCCTGCTCCTAAAGATTCAACTTTTTTTGCCCATTCAACTGCGTCAAGACCTGTATCTATTCTTCCTCCGTTTATATATACATTCCATCCACTACCGTCTTCTCTTTTCTTACCATCTATAGCTGTAACAACACATTGACTGCCAAATTTTCTAGAAGCTTCTTTTATTAAAGAAGGATTTTTAATAGCAGCAGAATTTACAGATACCTTATCAGCTCCGGCTCTTAATATATCTTTAAAATCATCTATAGTTCTAATGCCTCCTCCAACTGTAAGAGGAATAAAAACTTTTTCTGCAGTTTTTTCAACCACATCTATCATAGTTTTTCTTCCTTCATAAGTTGCACTTATATCAAGAAATACAATTTCATCTGCTCCTTCTTTGTTATAAAATTCTGCAATTTCCACAGGATCGCCAACATCTTTTAGGTTAACAAAATTTACGCCTTTGACCACTCTTCCCATGTTTACATCAAGACATGGTATTATTCTTTTAGTTAACATTATTTACTCCCTCCCTAAAACAATGGCGTCTTTTAAAGATATACTTTTGCTATATAATGCTTTACCAATTATTGCCCCATAAATATTCATATTTTTTAATATTTTAATATCCTCAATATCTTTAACTCCACCTGATGCTATTATATTGCAGGAAACTTTTTCGTTTAAAATACCAGTAGCTTCAAAATTTGGTCCTTTAAGTGTTCCATCTCTTCTTATGTCTGTAAAAATTATAGTTTTCACACCTATATCTTCCATGGTTTTTGCAAAATCAATATAGTTTGTTTGGCTTACTTTAAGCCAGCCATGAGTAGCAACATATCCGTCCTTTGCGTCTATACCTACAGCTATGTGTTCTGTGAAATTTTTTACGGCTTCTTTTACAAGTGAAAGATTACTTAAAGCAGCTGTTCCTAATATAACTCTATCTAGACCGCTTTCTATAAGTTTTTCAATTGTTTTAATATCTCTTATGCCTCCTCCAAGCTGTATTTTAAGATTTGTTTCTTTGATAACATTTTTTATTACATCTATATTTTTTATATCTCCTTCTAAAGCTCCATCTAAATCTACCATATGTATGTATTCAGCACCTTGAGCTTTAAAGTCTAAAGCTACATCTAAAGGATTTTCACCAACAACTTCAGATGTTGAAAAATCTCCTTGATATAATCTTACACATTTACCGCCTTTTAAATCCATTGCAGGGAATATTATCATATTAGTTCTCCTTTCAGTGGAAAATAAATTAATTAAAAATTTTTAATTAATTTATAAGTTGGTTTTTTAAAAATTATTAACCAGCTTATTAAAATTTCTAAGTATTTGCATTCCTACCTCTCCGCTTTTTTCAGGATGAAATTGAATACCGAATATATTATTTTTACAAACTATAGCTGGAATATCTATGCCATACTCAGTATAAGCTTTTAATATGTCATCTTCTTCTATTTTAGCAAAGTAAGAATGTACAAAATATACGAAAGAATCTTCTTTAACACCTTCTAAAAGAGGACAATCTGATTGAAATTTTAAATTGTTCCATCCCATATGAGGTACTTTTACATCTTTTTTTATTTCTAAAATCTTACCTTTAAAAAAGCCAAAGCCTTTAGTATCTGTAATTTCACAGCTTTCTTCAAAGAAAAGCTGCATACCAAGACATATTCCTAAAATAGGTTTTCCAATTTTAGCTTCTTTTTTTATTAATTCATAAAGTCCATTTTCCCTTAAACTTTCCATAGCATCAGGAAAAGCTCCAACTCCAGGAACTATAATACCTGAGCTTTTTTCTATATCTTCTTTTTTATCTGAAATAAATGAGTCTATATTTAAAAAGGTTAATGCTTTTTGAACACTTTTTAAATTTCCCATGCCATAATCAATTATAGCTATCAAATTTTTCACCTCACAATACACCTTTTGTTGACATAACACCTTTAATTTTTTCATCTATAGTTATTGCTTCTTTTAATGCTCTTCCTAATGCTTTAAATAAAGCTTCTGCCATATGATGATTATTTTTTCCATAAAGAATTCTAGCATGAAGAGTTATTCCAGCATTAAAAGCAAAAGCTCTAAAAAATTCTTCTATCATTTCTGTATCAAAATTTCCTAATTTATCTACTGTAAAGTCTGCATTAAAAACTAAAAAAGGTCTTGAGCTTATGTCCAAATGAACTTCGGCTAATGTTTCATCCATAGGGACAAAACTTGTTCCATATCTTTTTATAGAAATTTTTTCTTTTAAAGCTTCTTTTAAAGCACTTCCTAAAACTATACCTATGTCTTCAACAGTATGATGACTATCAACTTCTAAATCTCCTTGAGCATTTATATCTAAATCTAATTGACCATGTTTTGTAAAAAGAGTAAGCATATGATCAAAAAATCCTATTCCTGTGCTTCCTTTAAAAATACCTTCGCCATCTAAATTTAAACTTAACTTTATATTTGTTTCCAATGTTTTTCTCTGGATTTCTGTTTTTCTATTCATATAATCACCTTAAAATAAATAATAATTAATTTTCGCATATAGAATTAATAAAAGCTTCATTTTCTTTTCTGCTTCCAACAGTAATTCTTAAACAATTTTTTAATCGTGGGTTTCCAAAGCTTTTAATACTTATTGAAGCATTGAGTGCTTTTTCTTTTAAATCATGAGTACAATTTCCTTCTACAAGTATAAAATTTGCGGAGGTTTCATAAATTTTTATACCTTTAATTTTTTTTAGAGCATTATATAAATAATCTCTTTCTTTTAAAATAATATTAATATTATTTTTAATAAAATGAGGATTTCTTAAAATTACTGCTGCTACAGATTGAGTGATAGAATTAACATTAAAAGGTGGTTTAGCTTTTTTTATTTCACTTAAAAGAATCTCATTTGTAATCAAAAATCCAAGTCTTAATGCTGCAAGACCAAGTGCTTTAGAACAGGTCCTTAATATTATTAAATTTTCGTAAGTATCTATTTTATCAATAAGAGTTTCACCATAAAATTCATAATAAGCTTCATCAATTACAACTATGGAGTTAATATTTTCAATTATATTAAGTAAATCTTTTTCAGGAATAACTCCTCCAGTTGGATTGTTAGGATTTGATATAAAAACAAGTTTTACATTTTCTATATTAGCTTTTTTTATAAAGGCATTTGTATCTAATTTAAAATTATTATCTAATTCAAATTCGATATGTACGCCTCCTGCAAGTTTTGTATATATTTCATACATAGAAAAATCAGGGCTTAAAGTCATAACTTTATCTTTATATCCTATAAATGCATTTATAATAATTTGAATAAGTTCATCTGAACCATTGCCAGCTATTATGTTTTTAAAATTAGTTCCAGCATATTTTCCATAAAGCCTGCATATTTCTTCAGAACTTGGATCTGGATATCTATTAAAAAGAGTTTTTTCTATAGAATCTAAAAGTTCTTTTTTTAATTCTTTTGGAAAATTTAAAAAACTTTCGTTAGCATCTAATTTTATGTTACAGGTATTTTTTTCTGTTTCATATGGCTTAAATGTTTTTAAATCTTCTCTAAAAAATTTATTAATCATTATTCAAACCTCACTTTAATGGAATTAGCATGAGCAGTTAATTTTTCAGTTTCTGCAAGTTTTATTATATCGTCTTTTAAATCTTTTAATGCAGAATTAGTATAATAAATATAGCTTGATTTTTTAATAAAATCATCTACAGAAAGAGGAGAGAAAAACCTTGCTGTACCACTTGTTGGGAGTACATGATTAGGTCCTGCCATGTAATCTCCAAGAGGTTCTGGAGAGTATGCTCCAAGGAATATTGAGCCTGCATTTTTTATATCTCCTAATATTTCAAATGGTTTTTCAGTCATAACTTCAAGATGTTCTGGAGCTATGTAATTTGCAATTTTTAAGGCTTCATCTAAAGAATCTACAATTATAATAGCTCCATAATTTTTAAGAGATTCTTTTATTATTTCTTTTCTTTCTAAATTTTCTATTTGGCTTTCAAGTTCAATTTTTACATTTTGGGCTAAATTTTTAGATGTTGTAACTAAAATAGAAGAAGCAAGTACATCATGTTCAGCTTGAGACATTAAATCTGCAGCTAAAAATTTAGAGTCAGCAGTTTCATCTGCTATTATAAGTATTTCACTTGGACCTGCAATCATGTCAATATCAACAAAGCCATAGACGCTTCTTTTAGCCATTGCAACAAATATGTTACCTGGACCTACTATTTTATCTACCTTTTCAATTCTTTCAGTACCAAATGCAAGAGCACCGATAGCTTGAGCCCCTCCTGCTTTAATTATTGTGTCTACTCCAGCAATATGAGCTGCAACTAATATATTTGGATTTATGCTTCCATCTTTTAAAGGGGGGGTAGTCATTGTTATATTCTTAACTCCAGCAACTTTTGCTGGAACTGCATTCATTATAACTGATGAAGGATAAGCGGCAGTACCTCCAGGTACATATATACCTACTTTTTCAAGAGGCCTTATAGTCTGTCCTAATATAACTCCTTTATCTTTTGTAGTTATAAAAGAATTTCTTTTTTGTTTTTCATGAAAGTATTCAATGTTTTCTTTAGATTTTTTTATAGCACCAATAAATTTATCATCTACTTTTTTAAAAGCTTCTTCAATTTCTTGTTTAGATACTATAAAATTATTTAAGTTAATATTTGTACTATCAAATTTTTTTGTATATTCAATTAAGGCTTTATCACCATTATTTTTTATATCTTCTAAAATGTCAGAAACTTTATTTATTACATCACTTTGAACCTGTTCAGCTCTTTTTTTTAGAGAAGATATATAATTTTTGCCTTCATAACTATTACCATAAATAATATTTATCATCATAACCCTCCTTGTTTTTATATGCTATTTTACATTTTCATCAACGTATTTTTGTACTTTTTCTATAAGAGTTCCAATTTTGTTTTTATTTATCTTCATACTTGCTCTATTAACTATCATTCGAGCACTTATATCGCATATTTTTTCTATTATAATAAGTCCATTTTCTTTAAGAGTTGTTCCAGTTTCTACAATATCTACAATAGCATCTGAAAGTCCAAGTATAGGAGCCAGTTCGACAGATCCTTCTATTTTTATTAATTCAACATCTTCTCCTTTGTTCCTAAAGAAATTTCTTGCTACATTAGGATATTTTGTTGCAATTCTTTTTCTTTTAAGACTATTATAATTTTTATAATCAGGAAGTGCTGCTACATTAAAGCTGCATCTTCCAAACTTTAAATCTACAACTTCATAAAAATCTTTTTCTTGCTCTAAAAGAGTATCTTTACCTACTATACCTATATCAGCAGCGCCATATTCAACATAAGTAAGAACATCAGTAGATTTTACCAAAACAAATTCAATGTTATTTTTATCATCTTTAAAAATAAGTTTTCTTCCTTTATCTTTTAGCTCTGTGCAATCAATTCCGATATTTTCAAACATATTAATTGAAAATTTTTCAAGTCTGCCTTTAGTAAGTGCAATTCTTATATTTTTCATACTATCTCTCCTGTAATTTATATTTCATAATCTTTTATATTGTCTATATTTATTCCAAAGCCAGCTGCAGGAATATCTTCACCAAATTGAGCTATAAGGCTGTCATAGCGTCCCCCACTTAAAATTTCAGCACCAGTTTTTTTGCTATAAGCTTTAAAAGTCATTCCTGTATAGTAATTTATGTGTTGAACCATACCTAAATCTATTGATAAAAATTTACTCAAGCCGAAAGTTTCTAATTTTTTGTATATATCAGAAATATTTTTTAAAGATTTAAGAGCATTTTCATTATTTGTTAAGCTTTTAGCTTTTTCAAGTATTTCAATGCCGCCAAAAAGCTTAGGCAGATTTTTTAAAATTTCTGTATTTTTATAAAGTTTATATTTGTTACAATCAACAAAATCTTCAAGTGCGGTAAAATTTTTATTTTCTACTAATCGTCTGAGTTTTTCTAAATCTTCTTCATAAAGATCTATATTTTCAATTAAAGATTTAAAAAAATCAGCTTGACCAAGTTCTATTTCAAAATCTTTAATTCCAATAGAAAGAAGAGATTTTATAGCTGTTATTATAACCTCTAAATCAGCTTCTACTCCAGAAGTACCAATTATTTCTATACCAGATTGAGTTATTTCGCTAAGTTTACCGCCTAAAGATTCATTCATCCTAAATATATTTCCACTATAACAGATTTTTAAAGGATAATTTGCTCCTTTAAGCCTTGTTGCTGCAATTCTAGCTATTGGAGTTGTCATATCAGGTCTTAAAACTAATATCCTACCGTTATTATCAAAAAGTTTATACATTTTTTCTTGCTCTATAGAAAGATTGTCTAAATGAAATACATCATAAAATTCTAAAGTAGGGGTAATAACCTCTTGAAAGCCATTTTCTAAATAAAAATTTCTAAGTGTATTAATTATATCTATTTTTTTTGTGCACTCATCAAACAATAAATCTCTTGTACCTTCGGGTATGTATTTTTTCCACTTACTCAAAATAGTACACTCCTCTATCATTTTATTAATTTATCGCTTTACCATGATAAATTAATAAAATGATAGCACTTTATATATTAAGTGTCAAGACTTTAAAAATATTTTAGTTAAATTTTAAATTATTATAAAAATTAAATGTATAAATTTTAAATTATAAAGAATAATAACTACTAGAGAATATTTCATGAGGGAAGTTAGGAAATGCACAATAATGCAAAGTCCTATGGTGTTGCTGCTTTTCTTGTGAAATATTCTTTTTAGATTTTTAACTATCAATTTTAATTTTTTATGAAATTATTAAAACAAATATAAAAAAATAAATATAAATAAAAGGACGGTATTAAAAATAAAATTCCGTCCTTCAAAATTATCTACTTTTCATCTATTGTACTTAAAAATGATAATAGATCATCTAAATCAGCATCAAATTCAACAAGATATTTATATTTTTTTTCTAAAGCAGTTAAAGTTCTATCTAGCCCTATAATTCCTTCAGAATAATTTTTAGCATTTATATTATCATTTGCTGTATTTATATTTTCCCATACAAGTCTTTCCTGCTCACCTATTTTATATAAATGCTCCATAATAACATCCATTCTTTCATCTATCTGTTGATTTAAAACATCTTGTGGAATTACAGCATTTTCAGGAACTTTTACTAATAAATCTTCTGCTTGTTTACTTTTCTTTTCTACTTTTGTTTCTAAATTTTTATTTATTTCAAATTGCTTTTTTATAAGCTTTCTTTTTTCTTCAATTTCTAAAAGCAAAGGATTATTATCTTCATTTGAAATTAATGATTTAGCACTAACTATATCAAAAGAAAAAAACAAAATTACAAGTGGTAATAAAAGGCATAATTTATATTTTTTCATATCATTACCTCCTTATAATGGCAAAGTATTATTTTATTATTTAAATACTTAATAGTATTTTTCCGATAAATATAATATATATGTTAGTGAATTAAAGACATAATATAAAGGTATTATTAATTGTTTAAATAATTGTTTATTTATATAATTTTAGGTATAATATATCCTAAGTAATACTTTTTAGTTAATACTTTCTATTAAATAAATGTGAGGGGAAAATAATGGCAGAATTATTATTAATTATAATTTTAATTTTAATTAATGCTTTTTTTGCAGCTTCAGAGATGGCTATAGTTTCATTAAATAGAACAAAAATAACACATCTTGCTAATGAAGAAAATAAAAAAGCAAAAACTTTATTAAAACTTATGGAAGAGCCAAGTAAATTTTTAGCAACAATTCAAGTTGGTATTACTATGGCAGGATTTTTAGCTAGTGCTTCTGCAGCTACATCTATGTCAAAGCCTTTAGCAAAATTTTTATTAAAATTAAATATTCCAGGAAGCGATCAAATAGCATTATTTTTAGTAACTATAATACTTGCTTATATTACTTTAGTATTAGGAGAATTAGTGCCTAAAAGAATAGCACTTCAAAATTCTGAACGTATAGCAATGGCATCAATTAATATCATAATTTTTATATCTAAAATTACTCTGCCTTTTGTAAAAATACTTACTGCATCCACTAATTTAATTATGAGAATATTAGGAAATAAAGATGAAAGTATAGAAGAAAAGGTATCAAAAGAAGAAATAATGATGATGATTGATGTAGGGGAAGAAACTGGAATTTTAAATCAGACTGAAAAAGAGATGATAGATGGTATATTTGATTTTGATGATACTCTTGCAAAAGAAGTAATGACTCCTAGAACAGATGTGTTTGCTGTAGATATAGATACTCCAATTGAAGAACTTATAAACAAAGTAATGGACGAACAATTTTCAAGAATACCTGTGTATGAAGGCGATATAGATAATATTATAGGAATATTATATTTAAAAGATTTATTTATTTATTCAAGAAAAGAAGAAATTACTAAAGAAACTTTAATAAAAATATTAAGAACACCTTATTTTGTTCCAGAAACTAAAAATATAGATGAACTTTTTAGAGAGCTTCAAAGCAATAAGAACCATATGGCAATACTTATAGATGAATATGGTGGTTTTTCAGGCATAGTTACTATTGAAGATTTAATTGAAGAAATTGTAGGAAATATATTTGATGAATATGACGATATAGTCATAGAAGATATAACTAAAGTTGATACAAATACTTATATAGTAAATGGTGCTACATCAATAGATGATATAAATGAAACTCTTCATATTAATCTGCCTTCTGATAATTATGATACTATAGGAGGTTTTGTTATTGATATTTTAGGAAGTATTCCAAAAGAAGATGAACATCTTGTTGTAGAATATGAAAATTTAACTTTTGAGATTGAAAAAGTAGAAGAAAAAAGAATTGAAAAATTAAAGATATGTATAAATTAAATTTATGTATATATTTTTTAAAATTTTATTATATTTTATAAATATGATTAATATGATTAAGATATAATAAACTAAAAACTATTTTCATTATTATACAATTTATAGTGTTTCTAAATTTCTATTACATCTATATATAATAAGCAGGTAATATTTAATAAAAATATTTTTGTAAGATAATCATAAACATATAATAATAAAAATTAAAAATAATAATTTAATAATTTTTATAATAATTTAATAATTTTTTTCAAAAACTATTGTCAATTTATTAACAATATGATAATATTTAGTTATGATTGGAATAAAAATCAAATTATTTATATGAATGGGGGATAAAAATGAAAAAGAAAATTTCAGTTTTATTAGCAACTGTATTTGCATTTTCAATGCTATCAGGATGCGCAAATAAAGGAGAAACTACTCCAGCTGCAAATAATGATAAACCAGCTGCTACTGAACCAGCTAAAAATAATGAAAATACTAAAACAGAAGGAAACATAGTAAAATTAGGTCTTGGACATATTACTTCAATTAGTAAATCAAAAGATTTAGAAACTGGAAAAGGTGCACTTGGCCAAGTAGATACATCTTTAGTTGCTGCTGGATTTGATAAAGATGGAAAAGTTGTATCAATAACTATTGATAACGCACAAACTAAAGTAGAATTTAATGATGATCTTTCATTAAAAACAGATGTTAAAGCAGCAGGACAAACTAAAGTTGAACTTAAAGATAAATATGGTATGATAAAGGGCTCTAAAATTCAAAAAGAATGGTATCAACAAGCTGAAGCTCTTGAAAAATGGATGGTTGGAAAAACTGTTGATGAAATAACTTCTATGAAGACTAAAAAAGTTAATGATGAACATCCACAAGTTCCAGATGTTCCAGAATTAACTTCATCAGTTACTATTAATGTTGGAGAATATATTGAAGCTGTAGAAGAAGCATATAAGAATGCTATTGATGTTACTGGCGGTGTAAAAGTTGGTCTTGGACATGAAATATCATCTGCTAAATCTACAGGATTAAATGGAGATAAAACTCCTCTTGCACAAGTTGATACTTCATTAGTTGCTGCAGCATTTGATAAAGATGGAAAAGTTGTAGGAGCTATAATTGATAGTGCGCAAACTAAAGTTCCATTTGATAAAAACGGTAAAATAACTGTTGATAAGACAGCACCACAACAAACTAAAGTTGAACTTAAAGATAAATATGGTATGATAAAGGGCTCTAAAATACAAAAAGAATGGTATCAACAAGCTGAAGCTCTTCAAAAATGGATGGTTGGAAAAACTGTTGATGAAATAACTTCTATGAAGACTAAAAAAGTTAATGATGAACATCCACAAGTTCCAGATGTTCCAGAATTAACTTCATCAGTTACTATTAATGTTGGCGAGTACCTTGCTGCATTAAAAGAAGCATATACAAATGCAAAATAATTTAAATTAATAGGCTGTATAATAGCCACAAATCAAGTGCTTTCGTTAAGTTTATTAGCATTTAAACAAACGAAAAGTACTAGGATTTGTGGCTATTCTTTTTAAAAGATGTATAAATTCCGTTTAATGTAAAAAAGAGAATATTTTATTTATTTTTGATTAATATATGGCTATACATAATTTATTTATAATACTTTTTTCTATTTTAAATAAAAATTAAATTTTATGTAATTGGAGGATATTTATGAAAAAAATAATAACTTTAATTTTGACGGTAATTTTAACTTCTTGTCTTTTTATAGGCTGTAAGAAAGAAATTAAATATAATAAATATACTGATAGTTTTTTCGATACTTTTGATACTGTGGTAATAGTTGTAGGATATACAAAAACAGAAGAAGAATTTAAATCATATTTTAATAAAATTCATGAAGAATTTCAAAAATATCATAAACTGTATGATATATATAATAACTATGATGGAATAAATAATATTAAAACTATAAATGATAATGCAGGAATAAAGCCTGTAAAAGTCGATAAAGAAATAATAGATCTTATAAATTTTTCAAAAGAATGGTATAAAAAAACAGGAGGAAGAACTAACATTGCTATGGGTTCAGTTACAAGCATATGGCATGATTATAGAGAGGAAGGGATTGAAGATCCTTTAAATGCAAAACTTCCTCCTTATGAAAAATTAAAAGAAGCTGGAAAGCATATTGATATGGATAAAGTGGTAGTAGATGCTAAAAATAGTACTGTTTATTTAGAAGATAAAAATATGAAATTAGATGTAGGTTCTGTAGGGAAAGGATATGCTACTGAGGTTATAGCTCAAAAAATTATGAAAGAAGGATTTACATCAGGGATAATAAGTGCTGGAGGTAATGTAAGAGCTTTAGATAAACCTCTTGATAATATAAGGGAACGCTGGGGAGTAGGAATTCAAAATCCAGATAAGTCTATATTATCAGATGATGCTGATAAATATATAGATACTATATTTATAAAAAATGCTTCAGTTGTAAGTAGTGGTGATTACGAAAGATATTATGTTGTTAATAATAAAAAATATCATCATCTTATAGATCCAGATACTCTTATGCCTGGTGAATATTATAAAGCAATAACTGTAGTAACACAAAATTCAGGACTTGCTGATTTTCTCTCTACAACATTATTTTTACTTCCATATGATAAAAGCCGTGCACTTGTAGAAAGTATTAATGGTGTTGAAGCATTATGGGTTATGAAAGATGGGAAAATAGAAGCAACAGATGGAATGAAGAAAATAATGAAAAGTAATGGAGCTACAGGAGCCGAATCACAATAAATATTAAAAATTAAAGGAAGATTATATTTGATAAATCTTCCTTTAATTTTTTATTTAAGTCCGCTTACTTTTCCTTTAAGTGCTTTTAAACGTCCATTTACATAATTTAAAAGTTCGCTTTTATCATTTTTTATATTAGAAGGTGCATTAGAAACTATAGAAATTAAATCTAATACATTAGCTTTTAGAGTTTTAGAAAGTTCGTAAGCTAAAAGTTTATTTTTTACCTTCCAATATATAATATTAAATTCATCTGCTTGTCTTTTTGTATAATGACCTGATTCTATACCAAATTGAAATAAATCTGCAGCAGCTTCTAACTCATCCATGTCTATAGCTTCTAAAGTTTCTTCTACAAGAGTTTCAAATGCTTTCATGGGTCATACACCTCTTTCTTAAGAATAATGTTATTATACACTTCATTAATTTATATTTCAAGAAAAAGTGTTTATAAGGTTAAAATCATAAACATTCTAATTAAATTTTTAATTTAGTATTAAAAGAAAGCTTGCTAATTAATATATTATTTGTAAAAATTATAAAATATACGAATATTTATGTAATTAATTATATTAATGTGTATGAATTTACACAAAATTGTGATAATATATGATATGGGACAAAGTAGTGGTTTTGGGAAATTATATGTAAAATTAACAAACTAAATAAATGTATAAAAAGTCAATATATAAAATAATTTAGCAGCGTGGGGGTTTTACAATGGATGCAACTTTTAAAATCAAGGAAACATTTACAAACTTAAACAAGAATGCTTTAGTAAATATTTTATTATCTTTATTTTTATCTTTTATAGTAGCTCTTATTATACATAGTAGTTTTATAAAACAATTAGACATATATTATATGATTTTAGAAATGATATGTATTTTTATAACTTTGTCATTATTTGTTTCTATATGGTATAGTTCTAAATATAATATTTCTATTTTGTCTTTCGGACTTTTGATTTCAGCAATTTTTGAAGTATTCCGTTGTTGTTATTTGTTAAAATCAAATTTAAATATTTATTATAGTATTAATTTATCAAATAAGTTTTGGATAATAAGTAGATTTACTCAAGCTGTTTTTATGTTTTTTTATGCCAAAAATTTAAAAATAATTATCAATAAATGGATTGGACTTATAATTTTTGTTTTTTTAACAGCTTCTATAACTTATTTTTCTATTTTTAGTTCTGAATATTTATTAGCTATTTTTACATATAATGGAATAAAAGTTTTAGAGATATTTTTTAAATATGCAATCATTATTTTATTTTTGTTAACCGCTTATAATATAAAAAATAAAAATAAGAAATTTGCAAATACAAAACATATATATGTTTATAATTGTATAGTTTTGGCTATAGTTTCAGAAATATGCTTTATATATTATAGAAATTATAGTTCTATAATATATTCTATGGGATGTACATTAAAAACTATTTCTTATTACTTTTTATTTAAAGCTATATTTGTAAATACTTTTATTTTTTCTTTTAGTAAGTTAAAAAAAGAACATAAAATTTTAGAAGAAGCAGTATATGAAGTTAATAGCATTACTCAAACTTTAAGTGATATTTTAGAAGCTTTACCTTTTGCGGTATTTACTTATAACGATGAAGGAAGAATTAAATACATAAATAGTAAATTTGAAGAAATATTCAATTGCAATAGAATTAATTTATATAATTTGACTACTTTTGAATTATCAAAAATTTTTAAAAATATTAATACAGAAGAAAAGACTTTGTGGGATATAGTATCGCAAAGTGAAGGAAATGAAATAAAAATGTTTAGAACTTATAAACTTCAAAATGGAGAATATAAAAAGGTAGCTATAACATCTAGAAAAATAAAAGGAGGAGTTATAGCATTAATTAAAGAAGCAAAAGAAGAACAAGTTTTAAGTAATTTAAATCTTCAAACAGAAACTATATTAAATTCAGTGAGCAATAGTGTTTTAATGATTGATAAAGATAAAAAGGTTGTACTTTGTAATAGAGCTTTTGAAGAATTAGCTGAAATTAAGAAAGAAGATATTATAGGTATAGATATAGATAAATTAAGTGAAATGATACATTATGAAGGAGGTAAGCTTATTAAAGATGCACTGCAAGGGCAATGTATTGATCATGATAAATTTAAAGAAATTTCATTAACTACATTAGATGGAGATGTAAAGGAAATCAGTATTTATACAGGGAATATTAAAAACGTAGAAGGAGAGATAATAGGAGCTATTAGTATAAATACTGATATAACAGAAATAAAAAAAGAACAATTTAAAATAAGGCAGCAAGAAAAACTTGCTATTTTAGGACAACTAGGTGCGGGTATAGTGCATGAAACAAGAAATTTTTTAACAAATATAAAAGGACGATGCCAAATTATTGAGGCAATTTCTAAAGATGAAAGTATAAAAAAATATGCATCAAAAATAAATAATGATGTTGATGAAGTTAACAGTATAATTAGTGAGTTTTTATTTTTATCTAAGCCTAGAGAAACCCAAATGCAAGAAGTTTCTATGGTGGATATTTTTCAATCTATTAAAAATTTAGTTGAAACATCTTCTCTTGTAAAAGGAGTAAATGTAAATGTATTTTTGTCTGAAGAAGAGAGATATTTACTTTGTGATGAAGTACAGATAAAGCAAGTTATATTAAATATATGTAAAAATGCTGTAGATGCTATGACTTATAAAGAAAACGCTGTATTGAATATAGAAACAGGTTATGATGAAGATAAAAATGAAATGTTTATAAAAATAAGTGATAATGGAAAAGGAATGTCAGAAGAAGAAATTAAAAAACTGGGTACTATATTTTATACTACTAAAAATAATGGAACAGGTTTAGGACTTAATGTATGTTATCAAATAATTAATGAACATAATGGAAGAATTGAGGTTGAAAGTAAGCCTATGGAGGGTTCTACTTTTAAAATAATTCTTCCTTGTATAGAAGATACATATGAAGATGAAGATATTGAAAATAGTACTTTAATAAAATAGAAGAGCTATATAAATAAATATAGCTCTTCTATTTTATTATAATATGATTAGCTAACCCAACAATAAGCTGTAAATTAATTTATATTATATAATTTATAGTATTTATAAATTTCTATTACATTTATAATAGTGGCTAACATTTAATAAAAAGACTTTTGTTAGATAATTATAATATATTTTATTTAAAAAGAGAGAATTTTATAAAAAGAAGTGCAGCTAGGGAAGAAACTAAAGAAACAACAGTAATTTGAGTATTTAATGATGGACCTGCAGTATCTTTACATGGATCTCCTACAGTATCACCTACAATAGCTGCTTTATGAGTTTCAGAGCCCTTTCCGCCTAAATTACCAGCCTCTATAAATTTTTTAGCATTATCCCACATACCCCCTGCATTTGCCATAAGAAGTGCAAGCATAAGTCCTGACATTATATTACCTGCAAGGAATCCTCCTATGGCTCTAATTCCTCCAATAAAACCAACTACTAAAGTAACTATTATAGTAATAAGCCCAGCAGGGATAAGTTCTTTAATAGCTCCTTTTGTTGCTATATTTATACAGCTTTCATAATCTGGAGAAGATTCTTTATATCCTTCTTTAAGACCTGGTATTTCATTAAACTGTCTGTGTATTTCTAAAACCATTCTTTGTGCGTTTTTATCAACTCCAAGCATAAGCATAGCAGAAAATACTGCTGGGAGAGCAACTCCTGCAAGAATTCCGAAAAATACTAATGGATTCATTAAATCAAAGAAAATATTTTCTCCAGTGGCTGTATGAACAATTTCTTGATATGCTCCAAGTAAAGCTATAACAGTAAGCCCTGCAGCCCCTATAGCAAAACCTTTAGTTATAGCCTTTGATGTATTACCTGCACTATCAAGATCATCTGCAATTTTTATAACATCATCACCTAAATCACCCATTTCAGCTAGTCCACGAGAATTATCAACTATTGGACCGTAAGCATCATTTGCAACAACTATTCCAACTATAGAAAGCATTCCTATAGAAGACATACTTATACCGAACATAGCATATCCGGGACCTATTGGTTCACAAAGTTTATATGAAGTTAAAGCAGCAATACCTATTCCAATTAATGATGGAAATATGCTTAAAAGTCCATAAGACAATCCGCTTATTATTGTAAAAGCAGGACCAGAATTTGAAGCTTTAGCGACATTAAAAACAGGTTTCCTTTCATCTGAAGTAAAATATTCAGAAGTAAATCCCATTATAACCCCAACTATAAGTCCTATTATAGTTGCACCCCAAATACGAAAACTATAATTAAAAATATATGAAGCTAAGAATGTTAAAAGTGCAAAGAAAATGGTTGTGATATAAGTACCGTTGTTTAATGCTTTTCCAGGGTTAGCCTTTTTCCCAACTTTAACAAAGGATATACCTAGTATTGAAGCTAAAAGACCGAGAGAAACATAACAAAATACCATATTTATCTCTCCAATAGATAAACCTATTACCACAGCAGCAGCAATAGAAGCTACATTGGAGTCAAAAAGATCAGCACCCATTCCTGCAACATCACCAACATTATCACCAACATTATCGGCAATAACAGCTGGATTTCTTGGATCATCTTCTGGAATTCCAAGTTCAACTTTACCTACAAGATCAGCACTTATATCGGCAGTTTTGGTATATATGCCTCCTCCTGCTTTTGCAAAAAGTGCTAAAGAACTTGCACCAAAACTAAAGCCTAAAAGAGCATTGTGATCGCCTGTTAAAATGAAAACTAGAGTTGCTCCAATTAAACTTGTGCCAACAACTGCCAACCCCATAACGGCACCACCTCTAAACCCTGCATCAAAAGCTGGACCTATACCCTTTTGGGCGGCAACAGCAGATTTCTTATTAGCTATAGTTGCAATGCTTATACCTATTTTCCCAGCTAATCCCGAAAGAAAAGATCCAAGAATATAAGCTATAGCCATACTAATATTCCTAATAGGTTCGTTATTTGACCAAATAGGTTCTGGAAGGAACAGAAATATTAATATTGCAGCTACAGTAACGAACTTTATTAAAACTTTGTATTCTGTTTTTAGAAAAGTTTCAGCTCCGTTTTTAATTAAAAGACTGATTTTTTCTATTTTTTCATTGTTGCAAGGTAAATTCTTTACCCAGTTATAATAATAAGCGGCCAAACCAAAAGAAAGCAAGGAAACAATAATAGACAAAAGAGCAATTTTTAAATCCATAATAAAACCTCCCATAAATTTGTAAACAAGTAACTTAAATACAAAAAATTCCTCCAATATATAATATACTTTTTTTAATGTAATATTCGGGAATATTATAAAATTTATATTAAAATTTGAAAATTCAGACTAGTTGCACAAAATAATAAATTTGTGTATAATATAAGTATCATATAAACAAGGAGTGAGTTTATGGATAGTGGCGTCAGTTGGCGGCGAGCTATGTTAATTGCAAAACTTAAATACCCAAATGCTCAGATGTCAACGCTAATATACTTTGCTAAGCAGATATATATAGCAGAGTATAGTAGTAGTATTAATAAAAATCAAGTAAAGGTTAAAAAGAAGTTTAGAAAACCAAAAGAAAGATATTTATTACAGGGTGCCAGCATATAAGCACCCTTTTTAGTTGTTAAATGAAATAAATTACAAACAACTAAAGAGAATTTCATACAGAGAGGTAAAAAATAAATATAATAATTAATATTAAATATAATTATTTATGTTAAAATATATAATGAAACAGATGCTATGGAAATTATTTTTACAGTTTATTATGCTTTAATTATAATAATATTGTAATAAATAATATTATTATCTAAAATTTATTTATCACTTTATTTTATTAAAATAAAGTGATAAATTATACATATGTAATTTGTTATAGATAGGAGAGAATACAAAAATGGCTAATCAAATAGTAAAACCATCTACATTACCAGGATTTATAGAATGGCTTCCAGCTGATCAAATAGCTTTTAATAAGATGATGGATATTATAAGAAAAAACTATGAAAAGTATGGATTTATTCCTGTAGATACTCCAGTTATTGAAAAATCTGAGGTACTTCTTGCTAAAGGTGGTGGAGAGACAGAGAAGCAAATTTATAGATTCAATAAAGGAGATAGTGATCTTTCTCTTCGCTTTGATTTAACTGTACCATTAGCTAGATTTGTAGCTCAGCATATGAATGATTTAACATTCCCTTTTAGAAGATATCAAATAGGTAAAGTTTATAGAGGTGAAAGAAACCAAAAGGGAAGATTTAGAGAATTTTATCAATGTGATATAGATATTATAGGAAATGGAAAGTTAAACATTATAAATGATGCTGAAATTCCAAGTATAATTTATTCAACTTTTACCGATTTAGGATTTAATTATTTTACAATACATATCAATAATAGAAAAATTTTAAATGGTTTTTTTGATGCTATAGGTGTTAAAGATAAAGTTGAAACTTTAAGAATTGTAGATAAATTAGATAAAATTGGAATAGATGCAGTTAAAAGTGAGCTTAAAGATTTAGGATTAACTTGTGATGCTATAAATAGAATAGAAGAATTTATAAATATAAAAGGTACTAATGATGAAATTTTAGAGAGTTTAAAAGAATTAAATATTGAAAATGAAGAATTTTCTTTAGGCGTTGAAGAAATTTCAAAAGTTGTGTACTATATAAGACAATTTGGAGTTCCAGATAAAAACTTTGTTATAGATTTAAAAATAGCAAGAGGACTTGACTATTATACAGGTACAGTTTATGAAACTATATTAAATGATTATCCTGGTATAGGTTCAGTTTGTTCTGGTGGAAGGTATGATAATTTAGCTGAATATTATACTACGCAAAAATTGCCTGGTGTTGGAATATCTATAGGCTTAAGCAGATTATTTTATCAGCTTAAAGAAGCAAACTTTTTCAAAGAAAATACTTCATCAACTTTAACTAAAGTTTTAGTAGTACCAATGGATGAAAATATTGCTTATTCTATTGGTATTTCTAATGAACTTAAAAAAGCAGGAATAATTACAGAAGTATATTTTGAAGAAGGAAAATTTGCTAAAAAATTAAGCTATGCAAATAAGCTTGGTATTCCATATGTAATAATAATAGGTAGTGATGAAATATCAAGTGGTATATTGACACTTAAAGATATGAAAAGTGGAGAACAGTTTAAGCTTACTATAGAAGAAATAATAAATAAATTAAAGTAAATAAAATTATAGGGCTGTCTTAAAATAAATCATATAAGACAGCCCTATAATAATTTAAAACAATATATAGAAGAAGTTGTACACATTATGCACAATATGTTGTTGATAACTATATAAAAATAAAATATTAAATTTTATTTTTATATATTAAGTTATGTATATAAAGTTAAAAATGAAAAAATTTATAAATTTTTTCAATTACTCTTTTTTATTTTAAATAATGAGATATAATATTAATATAATGTATTGTAGTTTTAAAAACTACTTATTATATAAATATATTTATTTGGAGGTCATATTATGGAACAAAAATTTTATAGTAAAGGGGAAGAAATTGCTAATGCAATAACCCATGGAATAGGAGCAATGCTTGCTATAGCAGCATTAGTTATTTTAATAGTATATGCTACTATAGAAGGGACTGTATGGCATGTAGTAAGCTTTTCTATTTTTGGAGCAGCTTTAGTTATATTATATCTGGAATCAACTTTATATCATAGTTTTACAGGAGAAAAAATAAAAAAGCTTTTTAGAAAATTTGATCATATGTCTATTTATCTTCTTATAGCAGGAACGTATACTCCATTTTGTCTTACTGTTTTAAGAGGAACTTTAGGATGGACTATATTGGGTATTATTTGGGTAAGTGCTGCAATTGGTATTACTTTGAAAGCTTTTTACACAGGCAAAAAAGAGAGACTTTCAACTATACTTTATATTATTATGGGATGGATGATAATAATAGCAATAAAAACTTTATATATTAAAATGACTTTTAGTGGATTTTTATTTTTAGTAATTGGTGGACTTTTATATACTGTAGGAGCATTTTTTTATTCAAAAAATAAAATATTTTTTAATCATAGTATATGGCATCTATTTGTTATAGGTGGAAGTGTATTTCATTTTTTCTCAGTAATGAGTTTACTTTATATAAAATAAAAAAACAAAAAATCCAAAAAATGTATTACATAGCAGCTATACTTTTGGTAAATATATAAGTGTAGAAAAAGTATAAGAAGGTGAATAGATATGAAAAAAATTGCCTTATTTATAATGCTTATGTATACATTAATTTGCAATAGTTATGCAGTAAAGGCTGAAGGTAATGCTTCTGACTACGATATAAACATGAAAAGAGATATTTTAATTTTAATGATGGCTTATCCTGAATATGCTGTAAATTTAGAAAAAGATAATAATGGATATGTATATTTAATTATGAAGTCAGGGAAGAAGATACTTTACGATGATAAAAAAATAAAAAATTTTGAACAAAAATTAAACAATCCAGATCTAGAAGATATGCTTGAACAAATATATCCTCTTTGCCCTATAGATGATGTTATGGAAAAAAATTTTGATCCTGGAAGAATTAGAGTATATAGTTTATTAAATGAAGTTTATGGATCTTCAAAAAAAGCTATAGAATCAAATCTTGTAAATGTAGAAAAAATAAATTGTAGATTTAATAAAAATAATAAAGCTGCAGAATCATTAAAAAATGTTATGGATGAACTTTTACCTCTTGCAAAAGGTAATTCAAAAATTAGCAGTTGTATTTATCCCTTAAGTGGAACTTATAATTATAGAGTAATTTCTGGTACAGGAAGATTAAGTCCTCATGCTTTTGGAAATGCTATTGATTTAGCAAGAGATAATAGAGATTACTGGAAATGGGCAAGTATAGAACAGGGAAGAAATAGAATTAAATCTTATCCAAAAGAAATTGTAGAAATTTTTGAGAAAAACAATTTTGTTTGGGGAGGAAAGTGGAATCATTTTGATATTCTCCATTTTGAGTATAGGCCAGAAATAATTTTAAAAGCTAAATATTTTAAAGATTTTTATAAAAAAGGTGAAAAATGGTACGAAGGAATACCTATAAATGATGAAAATACAAAAGACAATATTAAAAAAATTGAAGCAGTATTAGGGAATTAGTTATTAATATATTTCTTGGTCAAAATTCACAGGACATTTTTATAAAAATTCGGGAATAATAAATTCATATGAATTATCCTTAAATGTAAGGAGTGTTAATATGAATTATATATTAGAAAAGTCTAAATTTAAATTATATATTATGAAGCTTAGTATTATAGTAATTTTATGTTTTTTAATATGTTCTTTTGAAGTAAAAGCCTTTGAAGAAACTTCAGATTCAAAAGAAGAAGTTACAAAAGCATTAGAACAAATTTTTGAAATAAGAAATAGGGCTATATTAACTCAAGATGTAGAAATGATAGAGTCTATTTATGATTTAGATACAAAATATGGGACTTGGGCTATGGAATACGAAATAAAAAAACTTAAGTATCTTCATAATTGGGCTGAGAAACAAGGTGTTAAATTTACAGAAATAAATCCTACACTTGTAATTAGAAGTATAAAGGGAAATGATAATAAATATTCAGTAAATTTGTTATGTTCTACAGAATATAAATATGTTTATGAAAATCAGGAAAATGAAGTTAATAGTTCAAGAATAGGAACATATCATACTATAAATTTATTAAATAAAGATGGAGTTTTTATAATTACAAAAGAATGGTATACTGATCCTTTTGCAGACTCATTAAATTTAGAAAATATTAAAGCTGATGATATAAAACAATATATACTATCACAAGAGAAAAGAGATTTTTCTTCATTAAATGAAAGAAGAATAAAAGCAGTAGAATATTCAGAAAGATATTGTGGAGCAGCAAGTGAAGAGCAATATGGATTTAAATATAATAAAAAATATAGAGACTATAACCCTCAAGGAGGAGACTGTGCTAATTTTGCATCTCAAATATTATATGAAGGTGGAAAATTTAAAAAAAATAAAACATGGAATTATGACAATAAAGGAGCTACAAGAGCTTGGCTAAACGCTGATGGATTTAAAAACTATATGTTAAATAGCGGAAGAGCTTCAGTAATAGCTTATGGTAGTTATGAAAAAGTCTATAAAGCTTCTTACAAACTTTTACCAGGAGATTTTATAGCATATGAGAAAAAAGGAGATGTTACTCATATTTCTGTAGTTACAGGAGCTGATTCACGAGGATATTCATTGGTTACTTGTCACAATACAGATAGAAATAAAGTACCTTGGGATTTAGGATGGAGTAATAAAAACATAAAATTTTGGCTTGTACGTGTACATTATTAAAAATACCAGTTTTTAGGGAGATTAAACACCTAAAAACTGGTATTTAATTTATTATAATAAAATTATTATAATATTATATATATTGTTGTAAAACAGAGATATATGTCAATTTATTATATTAAACTTATATAAAGCCGTTTGATCCATTTTACATAAATGTGTTTGTGTGGTAGTATTGACATTGAATTGGAAAAGAACCGTCAGGATAATGATAATCCTTGAAAGGCTTTTAGTATCTTTTAAGGAGGATTGTACTAATGAAAGAAAAAGATGTACAACTGAGACAAGAGATTTATAAGTCAGATGCATGGAAGATTATTGACTGGCTAGAAGATGAAGAAGTAACTAAATATTTAAATGAAAATCAAAATGCAAGTAGGAGTATAAAGCAAGTAATGGAAAGAGTTAATATGCCTATATTAACACATCTTTTTAATCAAGATGGAAGTTTTTTTGTTATTACAACTAAAAAAGATGAACCAGTAGGATTTTTAAGACTTGTCCCTAAAGCTAAAGAAGCAGAAATAGTAATTGTTATTGGAGAAAAAGAAAAGTGGGGTCAGGGATTAGGATCTAATGCTGTATTCCAAGGATTAAAACATGCTTTTTTCAAATGGAGAACAGAAAAAGTAATAGCTAAGATAAATTTTAAAAATGAGCGTTCTATTAGAGTATTTAAAAAAATAGGTTTTAAGGAAGAAAAAGAACTTCAAGTAGAAATGCAATATTCTATGACTATAAATGAATTCTTAAAACTTGCAGCATAAAAAATGAGGGAAAATTATTTTTTTATAATTTTCCCTCATTTTTTATATATTTAAATATTCAAATATTTTTATAACTAAAATTAAACTTAAAAATTGGATAATCAATTTTAAAAGCTCATTCATTATTAAAATCTCCTAATTTAAATTTATATTAATATTTTATCCAATTATAAAAATAATATTAATTTATAAAACATTAAAACTAAAAATAATCATAATAAAATAAATAACTTAAGAATGAAATATATTTTATCTTAAAATAGAGCTTTATGGTTAAGGATGAATTAAACTTTGAATATTTTTTATATTAATATATAAAGTTTTAATAAAGCAGCATCATTAATTACTTTTTAATTAAAAAATATGTTAAAATAGCTTTAAAGATAATTATTATTTAATTTTAGATTATATTAGAACTTTCTATAGTATTTATGGAGCTTTCAGCACTTTCTAAATGGCAAGGAAAAAGTTTAGGACAGCTTAATATGAGAAAGAGGTGTGGAATTAATGTTTTAGCAATAAAACATGGAAATAAAATAAATGTATCACCTAAAGCTGAAGATTTAATAAAAGAAGAAGATATAATAATTTGCAGTAGGTGAAAATGAAGATTTAAAAAAATTAGAGGAAATTATTAAAAATATAAATGTATTATTTAATCAATAAGAGGTGAAAAATGAAAAATAAAAGAACAAGTGAGATTGTGTTTCGTGAAATAGAAAAAAGAATATTAAGTGGTGAATGGAGTCCTGGAAGTAAAATCATGTCTGAGCCTCAACTTGCAAAGGAACTAGGAGTTAGTAGAATGTCTGTTCGAGAAGCTATTGAAAAAATGGCTGCTTTAGATATACTAACCAAAAAGCAAGGAGAGGGCACTTTTGTTAATGATATAACGCCTTCTACATACTTAAATACTCTTATACCTATGATTACTTTAGATAAGGATAATTATTTGGATATACTGGAATTTAGGCTTATTATTGAAGTTGAAACTGTAAGACTTTGTACTAAGCGATGCTCTGATGAAATAATTGATAGACTTCAACAGTCATATGATATGATGAGCAATAATAAAGATGATATTAATAAATATACTATTTCAGACATGCAATTTCATATGATAATTGCAGAAGGTAGTGGTAATACATTAGTTTTAAAAGTAAATAATGTGTTAAGGAATATGTTAGAATATCATCAAAAGATGTTATATAAAAGATTGGGACCAACAGGAGGAATAAGAGAACATAAACTTATATTAGATGCTATAAAAAATAGAGATGATGAGCTTAGTGCTATATATATGAGAAGACATATAGAAAGAACAATTAAAGATATTAAAGCCTTAGAAGATAACCTTAGTTAAAAAATATATATTTTTTAACTAAGGTTAATATATAACTATAACTAAAGTTAATATATAACTAACCAACAATAAGCTATAAATTAATTTCTATTATACAATTTATAGTGTTTCTAAATTTCTATTACATCTATAATAGTGCTCAATATTTAATAGAAAAAATTTTGCGAAATAATCATAATATAGGAAATAACAATTCTAAGTCATCATACAACTGAAATCATTTTAGAACAAATAATATATAAAAAATATTGTTCTAAAATGATTTTTTTATTTTTTAAAATAAAAATATTGACAAAACAATCGTTTACAGTTTACAATAATAATTGTAAGATGTCTGACAATATAAAGTAACCCAAAAAGCTACTAATGATAAAAAAATACATAAAAAACAGTAAAAATAAATAAAATATGTCATACAAGTTTAAAGGAGTGATTAATTTGTTAAAAAGTCAAAAAATAAGGGATATGGCTCCAGAAATGGATTCTTTAAGGCTGGGTACAGGATGGAAAATTGAAGATTTATCTAAACCTCAAATAATAATTGAAAGTACTTTTGGTCACAGTCATCCCGGAAGCGCTCATCTTGATGTATTAATAAATGAAGCTTACAAAGCAGTAGAGAAAAATGGAGGCAAGCCAGCAAAATATTTTGTAACAGATATTTGCGATGGCCAAGCTCAAGGACATGATGGTATGAATTATTCACTACCATCAAGAGAATATATAGCTAATATGATTGAGCTTCAGGTGCAAGCAACGCCTTTTGATGGAGGAATATTTATTGCAAGTTGCGATAAAGGAATGCCGGCACATTTAAAGGCTATAGCTAGACTTGATATGCCATCTATACTTGTGCCTGGAGGTATAATGAAGTCTGGTCCTAATATGTTAACTTTAGAACAAATAGGAATGTATAGTGCAAAATTTGAAAAAAAAGAGATAACAGAAGAAGAATTTACTTATTATAAACATAATGCTTGTCCTAGTTGTGGGGCTTGTTCTTTTATGGGAACTGCAGCTACTATGCAGGTAATGGCTGAAGCTTTAGGGTTAGCACTTCCGGGCACTGCATTAATGATTGCTACATCAGAAGAGCTTAAAAATGCTGCAACTTATGCAGGATATTATATTCTTAAACTTATAGAAATGGATTTAAAACCTTCTAAAATAGTTACAATGAAATCTTTTGAAAATGCAATAATGGTACATGCTGCTATTGCAGGTTCTACCAATGCACTTCTTCACATACCTGCTATTGCTCATGAATTAGGAATTGAAATAGAACCAGAATTATTTGATGAAATTCATAGAAAAATTCCTTATATATTAAATATAAGACCAAGCGGCTTTTATCCTGGGGAATATTTTTGGTATGCAGGTGGAGTTCCAGCTATAATGGAAGAAATAAAAGAATTTTTACATCTTGATGTTTTAACTGTTACAGGGAAAACTCTTGGAGAAAATTTAGAGGAATTAAAGAAAAACGGATATTATGATAAATGTTATAGATATCTTAAAAATACAGAAATAAAAAAAGAAGACATAATAAAAACTGTAAAAGAGCCAATTCAATCTCAAGGTGCAATAGCTATATTAAAAGGTAATTTGGCTCCTGAAGGTGCTGTGGTTAAACATTCTGCTGTATCAAAAAAAATGCATAATGTAATTTTAAGGGCACGACCTTTTGATAGTGAAGAAGAGGCATTAAAAGCTGTACTTACAGGTAATATAAAGCCTAAAGATGCGGTATTTATAAGATATGAAGGCCCTAAGGGTAGCGGTATGCCGGAAATGTTTTATACTACAGAAGCTATAGCTTCAGATCCATCTTTATCAGAGTCTGTAGCACTTATTACAGATGGAAGATTTTCAGGAGCTACTAGAGGACCAGCTATAGGACATGTATCTCCAGAAGCTAGTGAAGGAGGAAATATTGCTTTAGTTGAGGAAGGAGACCTTATAAAAATAGATATACCTAATAGATTAATTGCAATAGTAGGTGTAAATGGAGAGGAAAAGTCAGAAAAAGAAATTGAAGAAATTTTAGATATAAGAAGAAAAAAATGGGTAAGACCAGTTCCTAAATATACAAAAGGGACTTTAGGAATTTATACAAGATTAGCAGTGTCACCAATGAAAGGGGGATATATGGAGTAATACAATACTTCATATATCTTAAATATTCAAAATCTATAAAGTATAAAAATTAAGGGGGAACATAGGGTGTTAAGTACATTTCCAATTTTAACTGCAAATTCAGAAATGGTATGGAAGGCAAATCCAACTGCACTTATAATATCTGCTATTGTAAGTATAGCTTTATTGTTAATTTTAATTATTAAATTTAAAATGCAGGCTCTTGTTGCAATCGTTATATCAGCTATAACTATAGGTATTGGTGTTGGAATGCCTTATTCAATGATAATTAGTACTGTTCAAAAAGGTATGGGTAATACATTACAAGGTATAGCATTGCTAGTTGGTTTAGGATCAATGTTTGGGGCTATATTAGAAATTTCTGGGGGAGCGGAAACTATAGCTTCAACTTTAGTAAATAAATTTGGAGAAAGTAAAGCTGCATGGGCTCTTGGAATTACTGGAGTAATTGTTGCAATACCAGTTTTCTTTGATGCAGGGCTAATTATATTGATACCATTAGCTTATGGACTAGCTAAAAAAACAGGCAAATCAAGCTTGTTTTATGCAATTCCTCTTTTAGCTGGTTTAGCTGTAGGCCATGCTTTTATTCCGCCAACACCAGGGCCTATACTTGTTGCCAATCAATTAAAAGTTGATTTAGGACTTGTTATACTTTTAGGAATTATATGTGGAATACCAGCTATGATAGTAGCAGGACCTATTTTTGGGAATTTTATAGGTAAGAAAATATTTGTTCCAGTTCCAGAACATGCTTCTACACAATTGGATTTTAAAGGTAAAAAATTACCATCTTTTAAAACAGTAGTATCTATAATTCTTATACCTCTTATATTAATATTATTAAATACTGGTGCTAACTTAATTGAAAAATATAATCCAGCAATTAAATCTATAAAACCAATTCTTAATTTTATAGGAGAGCCTTTTGTGGCATTAACTATAGCTACATTAGCTGCTATGTATTTGTTAGGGACTAGACATGGATATAGTAGAAAAGAACTTGAAAAGGTTATGACAAAATCTTTAGAACCTACAGGGCTTATATTATTAGTTACAGCTGGCGGTGGAGTTTTAAGATTTATGTTGCAAGATTCAGGATTAGGTGATGTTATAGGTAATGCTATTCAAGGTAAAAATATGCCTCTTATAGTAATAGCTTTTTTAGTTGCATTAGCTGTGCGTGTTTCAGTAGGTTCATCTACAGTAGCAATGACTATGGCTGCAGGTATAATGGCTTCAATGCCTCAAGTACAAGCTTTATCTCAATTACATCTTGCAGCAATGACTATGGCTATTGCTGGAGGAGCAACTGCTGCAAGTCATGTTAATGATTCTGGATTTTGGCTGGTAAAGGGTTTTTTTGAATTAGATGAGAAAACAACTTTGAAAACATGGACAGTAATGGAGACGTTAGTTGGGGTAGTAGGATTTCTTGTTGCGTTAATAATAAGTTTATTTGCATAAAAAAAGCTACTGATTTTTAAATCAGTAGCTTTTTTTAAATATTTTGAGGATTATTTTGCTTTTCAAGCATATCTTTAACTTTCATAAGCCTTGTTAAAGAACTTCTTTCATTTTCATCAAGTTTCATTCTTATATATTTTATTGTTTCTTCTAATTGAGGTATAGTCATATATTCTAAGGCATTAACTCTTCTTCTTGTTTTTTCTATTTCCTCTGCCATAAGCTGAGTAGCTTTTTCAACTTCAGCAAGTTCCAAAAGCTTTGGAAGTATATTATAAAGTCTTTTAATTGTATGATCAAGTTCTGGAGAAGTACTTGCAAAACCATAAGGATATATGCTTCCTTCGTCATCTTCAAGTTTTCTTTTAAATTCCATAACAGGAACATTAACGCTCATAATATTTTTACTTTTTATATCAACAGATATACTTTCCTTTGGAAAACTTAAAGCTTCTTGTATAACTTCATCACTTAATACTGCTCTTGTAATCATAAATTCTTTAAGACCATCTTCAAGTTCCTTTTCAACTTCTTTTCTAAGCTCGTCGTTACGTTTTACGAGAATTATAAACTGTCTTACAAGTTCATCTTGTTTATCTTTAAGAAGTTTATGACCTCTTACAGCTGTAACAAGTTTCTTTTTAAGCTTAGTAAGTTCCATTCTAGTAGGGTTTACATTGATTATAGCCAAGTTAATCACCTACTTTGCCAAGATACTTATCTAAATATTCATCTCTAATTCTCTTAAGCTCTGTTTTTGGAAGTATTTTTAAGAGTTTCCATCCAAGATCAAGAGTTTCTTCTATATTTCTATTGGTATTAAAACCTTGTGATACATATTCTTTTTCAAATTTTTCAGCAAACTCAGCATATTTTTTATCTACATCGGAAAGAGCAGATTCTCCAAGGATTGCAGCAAGTTCTTTTGCCTGTTTACCTTGAGCATAGGCCGAGAAAAGCTGGTTCATTGTATCGGCATGATCCTCTCTTGTTTTTCCTTTTCCAATACCTTTATCTTTAAGCCTTGAAAGAGAAGGAAGTACATCTATAGGAGGATTAATTCCTCTTTTATAAAGTTCTCTTGAAAGAATGATTTGTCCTTCCGTTATATAACCAGTAAGATCAGGGATTGGATGAGTTTTATCATCTTCAGGCATTGTAAGTATAGGAATTTGAGTTATAGAACCTTTTTTACCTCTTATTCTACCAGCTCTTTCATATAACTGAGAGAGGTCGGTATATAAATAGCCCGGATATCCTCTTCTTCCTGGGACTTCTCTTCTTGCAGCTGAAATTTCTCTTAATGCTTCAGCATAATTTGTCATATCTGTCATTATAACAAGTACATGCATATCTTTTTCGTAAGCTAAATATTCTGCAGTAGTTAAAGCCATTCTAGGAGTAGATATTCTTTCTATAGCAGGATCATTTGCTAAATTTAAAAATAATACAGATCTATCAATAGCACCAGTTTTAGTAAACTCATCTAAAAAGAAATTAGCTTCTTCAAAAGTTATACCTATAGCTGCAAAAACTACAGCAAATTTTGAATCAGAATTTAAAACTTTTGCCTGTCTTGCAATTTGAGCTGCAAGTTCAGCGTGAGGAAGCCCTGAACCTGAAAAAATAGGAAGCTTTTGACCTCTAACTAATGTGTTTAAGTGATCTATAGCTGAAATACCAGTTTGAATAAATTCTGCAGGATAGTCTCTAGCTACAGGATTTATAGGTTCACCAGTTATATCAAGTCTTTTTTCAGGAAGTATTTTAGGTCCATTATCTTTTGGTCTTCCCATACCATCAAAAATTCTCCCAAGCATATCTTCTGATACACCTATTTGAAGAGGATGCCCTAAAAACCTAACCTTTGTTTCTTTAAGATTTATTCCGGCGGAGCCTTCAAATATTTGAACCATAGCCCTATCGCCATTAACTTCAAGCACTTGACCTCTTCTTTTTTCACCAGTTTGAAGTTCTATGTCAACAAGTTCGTTATATTTTACGCCACTGACACCTTCAACAATCATAAGAGGACCAACTACTTCTTTTACTGTTTTATATTCTTTAAGCACGTTTCAGCCCTCCTTCTTCTATAAGATTATCTATAGATTCTTTAAGTTCATTATATATAGCATCAATTTTATCTATATTTTCTTCAGCTATATATTTACTTCTTGCAATTTTATCTCTAACTTTAAGGTCTAATATTTTCTTTAAATAAATTCCATTATCAAGAGCTCTATTTGCTTCTCTATAAAATGCAATTATAAGTTTAAGCATTTTATATTGTTTATTAAGAGAGGTATATGTGTCAATTTCGTGAAAAGCATTTTGTTGAAGATAATCTTCACGAATTGATTTTGCAGCTTCAAGCTTTAATCTATCTTTTTCGGATAAAGCATCTATACCTACAAGCCTTACTATTTCATCTAAGTTTGCTTCTTCTTGAAGAAGTGTCATAGCTTCACTTCTAAGTTCTGACCAATCAGAAGCTACATGTTCATCCATATATGCATCTATTCTATCTTGATATAATGAATAAGAATTTAACCAATTTATAGAAGGAAAATGTCTTCTATAAGCAAGTTGTGCATCAAGTCCCCAGAAAACTTTAACTATTCTTAAAGTTGACTGAGTAACAGGTTCTGAAATATCTCCTCCTGGAGGGGATACTGCACCTATAGCTGTTATAGCACCAACTCTATCTTCGCTTCCAAGACATACAACTTTACCAGCTCTTTCATAAAATTCTGCAAGTCTTGAACCAAGATAGGCTGGATAACCTTCTTCACCAGGCATTTCTTCAAGTCTGCCAGACATTTCTCTAAGTGCTTCTGCCCATCTTGAAGTTGAATCTGCCATTATAGCAACAGAATAGCCCATATCTCTAAAATACTCAGCAATTGTTATACCAGTATATATAGAGGCTTCTCTAGCAGCAACAGGCATATTTGAAGTATTTGCAATAAGGACAGTTCTTTTCATAAGAGATTCACCAGTTTTTGGATCTTTAAGTTCTGGGAATTCCATAAGAACATCTGTCATTTCATTTCCACGTTCTCCACAACCAACATAAACAACTATTTCAGTATCTCCCCATTTTGCTATTTGGTGTTGAACAACGGTTTTACCAGCACCAAAAGGCCCTGGTACTGAAGCGGCTCCACCTTTAACAACGGGGAAGAAAGTATCTATAACTCTTTGACCAGTAAGCATAGGCTCTACTGGGTTTAATTTACGTTCATAAGGTCTTCCACGTCTTACAGGCCATTTTTGAAGCATTGAAAGTTCTTTAATACCTTTTTCTGTTTCAACTAAACATACAGTTTGATCTACAGTAAATTCACCAGATTTTATTTCTTTAACTGTACCAGAAATTCCATAAGGAACCATTATTTTATGAAGTACAACAGAAGTCTCTTGTACAGTTCCTATAATAGAACCAGCTTTAACAGTATCGCCTACAGAGACAGTAGGATTGAATTTCCAAAGTTTTTCTCTACTTAATGAAAAAACTTTTACGCCTCTTTTTAAAAATGCACTATCAGCTTTGCGCATGTAAACATCAAGTGGTCTTTGAATCCCATCAAACATGGATTCTATAAGTCCAGGACCAAGTTCCACAGATAAAGGTTCTCCAGTAGTTTCTACAGGGTCACCTGGTCCAAGGCCAACGGTTTCTTCATAAACTTGAATTGAGGCTTTATCTCCTCTCATTTCAATTATTTCACCGATAAGCCCGTAATCGCCAACTTGACAAACGTCATATACATTAGCATTATCCATCCCCTCAGCAACAACTAAGGGACCAGCTACTTTAACTATTTTTCCCATGCTTATCCTTTTCCGCCTTTCTTATAAAATATTTATACCTACGGCTTTTTGAACATTATCTTTAATTTTATTAAGACCAATTCCAAGACTTCCTTGGCTGCCAGGAATTAATATAATAGAAGGAGTAATAGATTTACTATATCTTTCTATTGTTTCTTCAAGTTTTTCTGCAAATTGTTCCGTTATAAAGATTACTCCGTAGTTATTATAGGCTAAGGTATCTACAGTTTTTCTAGCATCTTCTACATTATCTACTGGAAATACTTCGATTCCAATAGCTTTAAATGCAAGAACAGAGTCTTTATCTCCAACAATGCCAACCTTATACATAACTATCACGCAGCCTTTCCTTTATGAGTTCTTTTGAAACATTATTAAGTTTAGAAACTAATATAATTCTCAAATTTTTAATTTCTGTTTCACGTGCATATATGAAAACTGCTATAGGTTCTGGACCTATATTTATCAATTTAGAGTCTTTCATATATCCCATAATATAATCATCTATATTTTTCTCAAAACTACTTAAAGAATTTGTTCTTAAAAATGTTTCTATACTTTCTTTAATCATTAAGCCGTAGTTTTTATGAGCTAATTTATTAGGAATAAGAGAATAATCTTCTAAAAATAATTCTTTAAGTAAAGAAGAATCAAGCTCTCCTCCATCTAATAAAACTTCTTTTAAAAAATTTAAAGGCTTATTAAGTGATTTTATTCTTAAAATTGTTTTAATATTAGTTAAGTCAATAAGAGTAGTAACATAACCCTCTAAAAAACTATTATTTAATATTTGAACTAAATTTTTCATATGTATAAACATATATCTATCTAATATAATGTCAATTCTTTGAGGGTCTTTTATATTTTCAAAATCATCTAAAGCAGTTTTAATAGCTTCAGACATTATATTAGGAAGTTCTGCATAGTTTTCTTTTGATAAGGCAGTTTTTAATATGTCTATATCTAAAATTCCCATAGGAATTAGTATAGATGAAAAGTCCTTATCTAGAATTTTACCTTTAATAAGAGTTTTTATATTATGGTAATCATATTTAACCCTCATAAAATCGATTATTTCTTTATAAGGGGTAATTTCATAAAGCTCATCATACATATCTTTAAAAGCTTTATTTAAAGCAGCTTCAAAATTTTTCCCTTCAAGGTAATGCCCATAATAAGTTTCTGAAAGAAGCTTTAAAGCTCCATCAAGATTTTCTGTATCTATGAGCCTTTCATAGAAAGGTTTAGTAAGGAGCCTTGATTCCCATACTCTTATTTTGGTAACTATAGAGGCAAAATCTGTAGTTTTCATGGACTTAAAAGCCTCCTTACTCAAATAATATTTTGTTTATATCAAATATTAAATCTTCCTTTAAAGAATCAACTAATGCTTTAAAAGTACAGTTTAATATAGTACCATTTTGTTCAACAATAAATCCGTCTTCTTCTTTATTTAGTGTTTTACCAAGAACTAAATTTAAACCAAGTTCTGAATTTATCCATTGAAGAACTTCAGAAGTGAAAATAGAATATCTATTTTCATTAACTCTTAAAACTCCATTACCTGTAACTTTATTTTCTTTAAGCATAGTTTTTAAAAAATTTAAAAAATCTTCTTTATTTAAATTTTTTAAATTTTCAAGTGCAAGCTCAAAAGATTTTTCAATAACAGAATGTTTTGCAGATAGTTTTTCGTTTCTAACTTTAAGCTCTGCACTTTGAATTATTCTGCTTTTACTTGAAACAGCTTCTTCATGAGCTTTAGCTAAAAGCTGTTTTTCTAAATCCTTAGCTTCATTTATTTTGTTTTCTATTATTTTGGAAGCTTCTTCTTTAGCTGAATTTAAAATTTCAGTTTTTTTGTTATTTGCATCACTAAGGATTTTATCTGTAATATTTTTTATCGACATATTTTAAATTCCCTCCTGCAATTCTTTGAGGTTATAATTAATTTTAAATAATTAATTAAAATGTTTTATTAACTAATAAGAATGACATAACAAATGCAAGTAATGCATAAGTTTCAACCATAGCAGCAAAAATTATACCTTTTGTAGAATGTTCAGGTTTTTTAGCTAATATATGTATACCGCCAACGGCAACTTTAGCTTGAGCTATAGCAGACCAAAGACCAACCAAACCTATTATTGATGCTGCTAAAAGATAAGATAAACCTTGAATTAGTGATAAGTCTTTATTTATATTTGTCATTATTAAAAATCCTATAACAAATCCATAAAGACCTTGTGTTCCAGGTAAAAGCTGAAGAACTAATGATTGACCAAATTTTTCAGGTTGTTCAGAAACTAGTGAAGATGCAGCTTCACCAACAAGTTGAACACCTTTAGCTGAACCTATACCAGCTAATGCAACTGCAAGAACTACTCCAAGTGAAGCAAATACTATTCCTCCATAAGTTTGTAACCAAGTCCCTAAATTTAATATTTCCATTATAAATTCCTCCTTGTATTAGTTTTTTATATTTATATATTTATTTACCATTTTAAAAGGTGAAAATGGCCTTCCGCCACCGGAATAAAATTTTCCAAAAAATTCAACATATTGAAGTCTTAAACCATGAACGTAGGCACCTAAAAGTCCTAAAAGCATATTAAAAATATGAACTGCTATAAAAAGAACAGGACCTACTATAAATAAACTTATTCCTGGGAAACTTCCAATTATAAGATTTAAAGCTCCTGCTATAGAGCCACCAGATATCCCAAGAGCCATAAGTCTTGTATATGAAACTAAATCTCCTATATAACCTGTAATACCATAAAGAGCATAAGCTCCACTAGCTAATTTGCCTGCCACGGATTTTGCGTCCCTACCGTTTGTAAGCACTATTAAAACCATACCTGCAATCATTGTATATTTAGCAAATGAAAAGCCTGCAGCTAAAAGACCTATACTTACTAAAGTTATAATCCAAGAACCAGAATCAAAAAATGCTCCCCAAGGGTCTCCTTTTTTAATGAGCATATATCCTTTTATACAAAGCCCGAAAAGTACTTGGATAGCTCCAAAACCTATAGATAAAAATACAACAGTGTAAATATCACGACTAGTATCAATTAAAGCTGGTATTTTAATTACATCTCCGAATACAGAACCGTATATAAGTCCCCATATAGCAGTTGTAATACCTAAATACATAAACATCCTTACAAAATTTTGCGATTTTTCATTTAGATTGAATTTCTTAAGAGCAAAAAGTGCAGCAGCAAATACTATAACTCCATAAGCAAAATCTGCTACCATCATACCAAAGAATATCATGTAAAAAGGTGTTAAAAGAGGAGTAGGATCAATACCATCATATTTAGGAAGACTATACATTTCTGTGATAGATTCAAAAGATTTAACTATAGTACCATTTTTTAGCTTTATCGGGATTTCATCTATATCTTCATCAGAAACATCGGAAATTTTATAATAATAATTATCACTAGGCAATGATTTTATATAATTTTCAAAAATATTTCTTTTTTCTTCTGGGAAATATCCAGATATAAGTATTGTTTTATCGGACTTTAAAAAATTTTCACTAGATTTAAGTCTTATAAGTTTATTTTCGAAATATTCATGTGCTTTTTCAAGATTTAAAAGTTCATTTTTCATTTCTTTTAAATCTTCAATTATAGAACGCTTTTCTTCTTTTAAATTGTTTAGCTGCTCTTTAAAGCCTTCGATTAATAAAATAGGTTTTTCATTAAATTCTGGTTTAAATTCATTAAACTCTAAAAGCTTTAAAAGAGATTCTAAAGAGCTCATCTCATCCTTATGAACAAATAGTAAAATATAAGATAATTTAGTGTCCCTATTTACAATTTCAAGATGAACATATTTACAATTTTCTTGTATTTGATGTTTAAAATCATCTTCTCTTGAAGTTGGAATAGTACCTAAAAAATAATTTACTTTTTTAAAATCTTCTAAATCACTAAAAGACAAATCTAAGTTTTTCCAAGGAAATAAAATTTCATAATCTGTATTAATTTTTGATATTAAAGAATCTATTTCATTTAATCTTTCTTCTTTTGCTTTTAAAAAACTTAGAAGCTCTTTAAAGTTTTCCTCTTTTCCATATTCTTTAAGTTCATCATAAGATAAGGAAGGCTTTCCTTCTTTTAAAGATTTTAAAGTGGATTCTTTTTCTATATAATTTTTAAGAAAATTAATAGCAGATTTTAAATCAGAAAGAGTTTCTTCTGTTTCTTTAAAAGAAGGATCAAAAACATCTTCTTTTAAGGAATTTAATGTTTCATCTTCTTTGCTTAATCTTTTGCTTTGAAGATTTATAAATTCGATTTCCCCAAAGGATTGCAGCTTCTTTAGAATGTCTTTTTTACTAGCTTCAAAAGCTATAAGAGTAAATTTGTTCATTCTAACTATTGCCATAATTTTTTACTATCCTTTCAATGATTAATTTTACAGCATTATCAAGCCTTTCTTTTGGTATGTTGTAAATGCTGCTTATTTCATTTTTCCCATTTATAGAAATAGTATAAGCTTCTTTTTCAGCTAAAGAAATAGCTTCATCAACTATAGATTTAGCTTTGCTTTTTATTTCTTTTAAAGTTTCATCATATTTTTCTAAAGCTTGATTTTGAGCTGATTTTAAAATATCTCTTCTTTCATTTTCAGCCGCTTTAATAATTTCAAAAGCTTCTTCTTCTGCTTTTTTTATTTCTATAATTTCTTGTATAGCCACCCATTTTTCACCTCCAGTTTAAATATAAAATAAAAATAATTAGTGACAATAATATTTAATATATTGAGAAAATTCTCTCAATAATTGTATATTATAGCATAATTATAAAAATATATAAAGGATGGGGTTTATATTATAAGTATTGAAATACAAAACTTTTAGTTAATTTTTTAAAATACAAAAGTATTATTGTGTTTTTTTGCAATATTAAATAAAAAATTAACTTTAATGTATAGATATCCAACATGAAAATTAAATATAGTCTAGTAAAATAATAATCCGAGCAGGGATATTAGTTGTTTTTAATAGAGAGGATTATTATTTTACTATATAGTTATATTAAATTTTGAAGAAATTATATATTATGTTTATTTTTAAGTAAAATCTTGTTTGATTTTATTAAATATTTATGATAAATTTTTTATGGGTGGCATCATTTAGAGCTGCACCAAATTATTTATGTATATATATTTCATTGATGGTACACTTCCATATGGAGGTGGTTATTATAAAAATTGGGTTTATTGGTGCTGGTAAAGTAGGCTTTTCTTTAGGAAAATTTTTGAAAGAAAAAAATTTAAATGTTTCTGGCTATTTTAGCAAAAATCCTGAATCTTCTAAAGAAGCTTCAGTTTTTACAAATACGAAGCATTTTAAAAGTATTGAGGATTTAGTAAATGAAAGCAATATTATCTTTATTACTGTACCTGATAATGAAATATTAAATGTATATTCAGAATTAAAATCTTATCCATTAAAAGACAAAATTATTTGTCATACTAGTGGATGCCTTTCTTCCAATATTTTTTCTGACATAGATAATTTTGGTGCATATTCTTATTCAATCCATCCTATGTTTCCTATTTCTCAAAAAAAAGAAAGTTACAAATACTTAAAAGATGCTTTTTTTACAATTGAAGGCAGTTATAAATATTTAAAATTTATGATTGATTTATTTTCTTCAATTGGGGTTAAAATAATTTCAATTGATAGCAAAAATAAGCCTTTATATCATCTTGCTTCAGTTACTGCAAGTAACCTATTTTTAGCATTATTTAATAGAAGCTGCGATTATTTAAAACAATGTGGCTTTGAGGAAAAAGATGCTGTTAATGCTTTATATCCTCTTATTAAAAATAATATAGAAAATATTTTTAATGTTGGTGTTATAAATGCTTTAACTGGACCTATTGAGCGAGGAGATATAAATACTGTAAAAGAGCATATTGCGTTTATGCCTAAAGAGCATAAAAAAGCTTATTGTGAACTTTCTAAAGAACTTATTTTAATTGCTAAAAATAAAAATAAGAACAGAGATTACTCTGATTTAGAAAAATACTTTGAAGAAATTGACAAAGAATTTTATGCAAAAGACTTAAACAATTAATTTTAGAATATAGGAGGATTAATTTAAAATGAAAAACACTGTATCGACTTTTAAAGAAGCTAAAAATAGTGGAAGAAAATTAACTATGCTTACAGCTTATGATTATTCAATGGCAAAGCTTATAGATGAAGCAGGTGTTGATGGAATATTAATAGGTGATTCATTAGGTATGGTATGTTTAGGATATGAAGATACATTAAGTGTTACTATGGAGGATATGATACATCATACAAAGGCTGTTGCTAGAGGTGCTAAAAATGCTCTTATAGTAGCAGATATGCCTTTTATGTCTTATCAAACTTCAATATATGATGCAGTTTTTAATGCAGGAAGGTTAATAAAAGAAGGAAGGGCACAAGCTGTAAAACTTGAAGGTGGGGCTTTTGTAGCAGAACAAATAAAAGCAATAGTTAATTCCTCAATTCCAGTAATGGGACACCTTGGTTTGACGCCTCAATCTGTAAATGCTTTTGGAGGGTTTAAAGTTCAAGGAAAAGATGAAGAAACTGCAAAAAAATTAATTGAGGATGCTAAAATAATTGAAGATGCAGGAGCTTTTGCAATAGTATTGGAATGTATACCTGCAAAACTTGCTAAAATAATTTCTTCTAAAGTAAGTATCCCAACCATAGGAATTGGAGCAGGAAAAGATTGTGATGGACAGATATTAGTATATCAAGATATGCTTGGAATGTTCTCTGATTTTAAGCCTAAATTTGTTAAACAATATGCTAATACAGGGAATATAATAAAAGATGCTGTACAAAATTATATAAATGAAGTTAAAAATAATTTATTCCCTTCTGAAGAATATGAATTTAAAATAAATGAATCTATTTTAGATAAGCTTTATTAAGGAGGCAATATAAAATTATGAATATAATTTATAGTATAAAGGATTTAAAAGAAGAAATAAAGAAATGGAAGAATGAAGGGCTTTCTGTGGGGCTTGTTCCAACTATGGGATATCTTCATGAAGGTCATGCTTCACTTATAAAGCGTGCCAGTGAAGAAAATGATAAGGTAGTAGTTAGTATTTTTGTTAATCCTATTCAATTTGGACCTAACGAAGATTTTGAAAGATATCCTAGAGATATAAATAGAGATAGCAAGGTTGTAGAAGAATGTGGTGGGAATATAATTTTTAATCCATCACCTTCTGAAATGTATAAAGAAAATTTTTCTACCTATGTTGATGTAGAGGGATTAACAGAAGGCCTTTGTGGAGCTAAAAGACCAGGACATTTTAGAGGTGTTTGTACTGTAGTTACAAAACTTTTTAATATAGTTCAGCCAGATAAAGCTTATTTTGGTGAAAAAGATGCCCAGCAATTAGCTGTAATTAAAAGAATGGTTAGAGATTTAGATATGCCAATTGAAATTGTATCTTGTCCAATTATAAGAGAAGAAGATGGGCTTGCTAAAAGCTCAAGAAATTCTTATTTAAGTCCTGAAGAAAGGAAAGCTGCATTAATTTTATATAAAAGCCTTGAAAGTGCTAAAACTGCACTTAATGAAGGAGAAAGAGATGCTTTAAAAATAAAAGATATAATAATTGATAAATTAAATAGTGAACCAATGGCAAAAATTGATTATGTTGAAGTAGTAGATAGTTTATCTTTAAAACCTGTTTCTTATATTAAATCAGATGTTTTAGTAGCAATTGCTGTTTTTATAGGAAAAACTAGACTTATAGATAATTTTACTTTTTCTCTTTAGAAGGAGGATTTTTATGGAAATTACAATGCTTAAATCAAAAATACACAGGGCTATAGTAACTCAGGCAGAACTTAATTATGTTGGAAGTATTACTATAGATAAAGACTTATTAGATGCATCTCATATAATGGAATATGAGAAAGTATCTGTAGTTAATGTAAATAATGGAGAAAGAATAGAAACGTATGTCATAGCTGGAGAGCCAGGAAGCGGAGTAATATGCCTTAATGGGGCTGCAGCTCGTTGTGCACAAAAGGGAGATATAATAATAATAATGGCATATTGTAATATGACTTTACAAGAAGCTAAAGAACATAAACCAAGGGTAGTATTTGTAAATGAAGATAATTCAATAAATAAAATAACAAACTATGAAAAACATGGTGAATTGACACTTTGTTAAAAATTAAATATTTTTTTAAAATATGTTTAGTTCCTCTTAAATTTACCCATAATTTAAATGAATGTGTAACATTTATTTAAATATGTGAATATTATGATTAATAAAATTTTATAAAAATTATGGGGTGAAATAAAGTGGAATTAAAAGATAAGGATTTAGAACTTATTGAAAGGGGAACAAAGGCTTTAATCAATGAGCTTGGATATTCTGGATTTATAAAATATATATCCAGAGTACAGATTTGCAATGGAAATTATTTTAGAAATAAGGAAGTTGTTTATAAAAATATAGATAGTAAAGATAATAAAGAAGATATTAGATAGCCGAAAGGCTATCTTTTAATTTTACAAAAAATGTATATAAATTAGACTCACATTATAATTTTTTTAAAATATAATATTATTAATAGTATGTTTTTAGGAGAAAATATAATGAATGCTTTTGTTTTATATGTAGTATCTGTTTTTTTACTTTTTTTGTCTTATATAAAAGATAAAAACAAAAGCAAAAAAGCAATTTTAAAAGCATGGCGGTCTTTAGAAAATATGCTTCCTCAATTTCTTGGAATAATAATTATAGTAGGATTAACCCTTTCATTACTTAAACCTGAAACTATATCTAATATAATAGGAAAAAATTCTGGATTTTTTGGAGTAGTTATTTCAGCCTTAATAGGTAGTATAGCTATGATGCCAACCTTTGTAGCCTTTTCAACTGGTGATATGTTACTAAAAAACGGAGCAGGAGTTAGTCAGGTAGCAGCACTTATATCAACTTTAACTCTTATAGGTATAATAACAATACCTTTAGAAATAAAATATATAGGGAAAAGAGCCGCTATTTATAGAAATATTCTAGCGTTTTTATTTTCTTTTATAGTAGCTTTTTTTGTAGAAAAGGTGGTGGGAATTTTATGATTAAATATTTAATAAAAAGGTATAGCTTTTTTATAATATCTTTTTTTATAATAATAATTATAACATTTATAAATAAAGATATAGGATTTAAATCATTTAACATAGCATTTTCAAGCTTTAAACAGATGATTTCTGTAGTCCCGCCTATTATGCTTTTGCTTGGACTTATGGATGTATGGGTACCAAGAGAAACTATGATGAAATATATGGGAAATAATTCTGGTATATTGGGTGTGTTTTTATCAATATTAATAGGTTCATTAGCTGCTGGACCTATGTATGCAGCATTTCCGTTTACTGCAGTTTTACTTAAAAAAGGAGTAAAGTTTAGCAATATAATTATATTTATGAATGCTTGGTGTGTAACAAAAATATCAACTCTCATGTTTGAAATAGCTGCATTAGGTTACAAGTTTACTCTAGCAAGACTTATAATAGATATACCTGGCGTTATTATTATGGGATATTTAGCCGAAGCAATGATGCCCAAAAATGAATTAGAACAATTATATATTTCAAAAATTGATTAAAAAGAGGTGATTTCATTATCAGCCTCTTTTTAATTTTTATTTTATCTATATCAATATTAAATAGTTCTATAAAACTTGTTTAATTTTTAGTTTATATAAATTTTTTGTTTTAAGGTAAATTTTTTTATTACTGCATATTTAATTATTGAAAGACAGAAAACTTAGATTTTTAAGTTAAGCTGTTAAATTTAAAATAAAAGGAGTAGATAGTATGGCTGTTTCAACTAAGGTGCAAAGTAGCATGATAATTAAATTTAAAACAGGGGTAGATGCAAATGGAGAAGATGTATTTAAAAGCACAAGATTTTCAAAAATAAAAGTAGATTCAGCAGATGAAAATATTTTATTTATAGGTACAGAAATTGGAAAACTTCTTAAATATCCTCTATCGGAGGTAATTAGAGAAGACTTAAATGTTGTTAGAGCTGAATAATAAAAAGGAGGAATTTTTAAATGGCTAATAGAAGTTTATTGATGAATTTTATGAATGAATCAGGAAGGAAAGTATCTATTAGATTAGATGAAATAGCAGATACAGTAACTAACCAACAGGTTTCACTTGTTATGGATGCTATAATAGAAAAAAATATTTTTGATTCAACTGGAGGAGATTTAATTTTAAAAGACTCAGCACAAATAATATCTAAAGACATAGAAGAACTTCAAGTTAAATAAAAGTGATTTTAAAAATAATATTTATGTAATTTTATAAAAAAGCCATGCATAAAAAGGATATTTTCCTATTTATGCATGGCTTTTAAATTTTTTTAAATTATTCATTTAAATACATTTCACCAATTTTATAAACATCTCCGGCACCTACTGTTAAAAGTATGTCTCCTTTATTAAGTATAGTTTTTAAATACGAAACTATTTCTTCAAAACTGTGAAAATTTTTACAAGACTTTCCTTTCTCCCTTATACTATCTCCAAGCATATCTGAACTTATTTTTTTTGTAAACTTTTCTCTTGCGGCGTATATATCTGCAAGTATAACTTCGTCTGCATCATAGAAACAATTAACAAAATCATCAAATAAAGTAAGAGTTCTTGTATAAGTATGAGGCTGGAATACACAATAAATTTTATTGTGAGGATAATTTTTAGCAGCTTCAAGAGTAGCTTTAATTTCTGTAGGATGATGTGCATAATCATCTATTACAGTAATGCCATTTTTTACTCCTTTTATTTCAAATCTTCTATGTGTTCCTGAAAAACTTAAAAGCCCTTCAATTATATATTTATATTCTACATTAAGGCTTAAAGCTGCAGATATACTAGCTAAACTATTAAGTATGTTATGCTTACCTGGAACATTTAAATTAATTGAAAAAAGTTTTTCATTATTTTTATAAACATCAAAATTTGCGCAGCCTTTTTCATTAAATTTTATATTTTTAGCTCTTATATCACCTTCATCTATTCCATAAGTAATTACTTTACAGTTTGCATATGGTATTACTTCTTTAAGTTTTTTATCTTCTGCATAAGCAATTAAATATCCATCTTTAGATATAAGCTGTACAAATTTTATAAATGTTTCTTTTATGTGATCTATGTTCCTATAATAATCTAAATGATCTGCTTCTATGTTTAGTATAATCCCAATATAAGGGAAAAATTTCAAAAATGAAGCTTTATACTCACAAGCTTCTGTAATAAAATATTCGCTTTTACCACATCTTACATTACCATTTATTATATCTAATTCTCCACCTACTAAAATAGTCGGATCCAATTTAGCGTTTAAAAATATATGAGAAATCATAGAAGTTGTTGTAGTCTTTCCATGAGTTCCAGAAATAGCTATATTGTATTTATGTCCCTGCATAACTTTACCTAAAAATTCAGCTCTATCCATAGTAGTAATATTTAGTTCTCTAGCTCTAGAAAGTTCTGGATTATCTTCTGAAATAGCTGCTGTATAAACAACTAAATCGGCACCTTCTACATTTTTAGCATCATGACCTAAAAAAATTTGAGCACCTTGTTTTTCTAATTTTTCTGTTAAAGAAGAAGACTTCATATCTGAGCCTGAAACAGTAAAGTTATTTTCTAATAATATTTCGGCAAGGCCGCTCATACTAATTCCGCCTATACCTATAAAATGTATTCTTTTATGTTTGTCTTTTATAAAATCGAATGACAAAATATCAACTCCTTAAAAACATTCAATTATGGATTTTTAAACTGAAAATTCAGTTTATTTATTAATGGATTAATATAATTTATTAGTAAAATTAAAACCCTATATATCATTATATACAAATTTTATAAAAAAGGATACAAAAATAAACAATAATTGGTAATTAATATTAACGATTAAAAACATATTATTGATAATATTTGTGAAATAGAATACAATAAGAATAATAAATTAAATTTTAATTAAAAAGTTCGTAAAATTTAAATTAGATATAAAGGTGATATTTATGGAAAAAATAAATAGAAATACTAGAATAGCTGCAATTACAAAAATACTTATAGAAAATCCTAATAAAGTTATAAATTTAAATACATTCACAGAAAAGTTTAATTCGGCAAAATCTACTATAAGTGAAGATATTTTAGTTATAAAAGAAACTTTGAATAAATTTAATATGGGTAAAATTGAAACTATAGCAGGAGCATCTGGAGGAGTTAAATATGTTTGCGAAATTTCAGACAAAGATAGAAAAGATTTTGCAGAGGAACTTTGTGGAATATTAAAGGAAAAAGATAGAATAATACCTGGAAATTACATATATATGACTGATATAATGTATAATCCAGATATAATAAAAAGGGCAGGATTAGTATTAGCTTCGGCTTTTAATGACAAAGATGTAGATTGTGTTGTAACAGTTGAAACAAAAGGAATTCCTCTTGCTTATGAAGTATCTAAAATGCTTGGAGTTCAGCTTGTTATAGTAAGAAGAGATACAAAGGTTACAGAAGGAACTACAGTAAGTATTAATTATGTTACTGGTTCTAGTAAAAGAATACAAACTATGTCTCTTTCAAGAAAGGCATTAAAAAGCGGAAGTAAATGCATATTTATAGACGATTTTATGAAAGCTGGAGGAACAGCTTTAGGTATAGTAAATATGCTCAAAGAATTTGACAGTTTTCTTGTAGGGATTGGAGTTATGATTGAAGATATAAAAACTCCTAAAAAATTAATTGAAGACTATATATCTATTGTAAAATTTAATGGTATAGGAGAAGATGGAACTGCAATTTTATTTCCTTCTAAATAATTTAAATTAAAAAATTATATGAAATAATTAAATTTTTAAAAAATTTATAAATATTTAGAAAAATAAGAAGGAAAAATAAAAAATGTGGCGAATATTATTGTATAAGCATCGTGGAGGTGGTTTTTTATGGAAATTACAGATGTAAGAGTTAGGAAAGTTGCTGCTGATGGTAAAATGAAAGCTATTGTTTCAATAACTTTTGATAATGAATTTGTTGTTCATGATATAAAAGTTATTGAAGGACAAAATGGTCTTTTTATTGCTATGCCAAGCAGGAAAACGCCAGATGGAGAGTTTAAAGATATAGCTCATCCAATAAATACTCAAACTAGAGAAAAGATTCAAAAGTTTGTATTGGATGAATATGAAAAAGTAAAAAATGATGAAACTACTGTTTCACAAGAGGAATAAATAAAAAGAAGTTGAAGATTTTTAGCAAAATTATGTTAATCTTATACATATTGAAAACAGTATCATAAATATAATTATGCTGTAAGATAACAATTGAAGCTGAAATCTCAGCTTCTTTTTATTTTTTGACAAATTACTCCGTAAGGTTGCAAAATAACTTTTTATAAAATATAATATTAAGAGGCGATTTTATATAATTTAAATAAAAGGTTAAAAGAATTTACCAATTAAAATTTGTTATTAATTGCTAATTAAAAGAGGTGTTTTTATGTATAAATGTGCCGTCATACTAGCTGCTGGTGAAGGAAAAAGAATGAAATCTGATACACCTAAAGTTCTTCACAAGGTATGCGGAAAAGAAATGGTTAATCATGTTATAGATATAATGAGAAAATCAGGTATTGAAGATGTTAATGTAATTGTTGGAAAAGGTGCTGAAAAGGTTAAAAACAGTACAGAAAGCAGAAATGTAAGCTATTCTTTTCAAGAAGTTCAGCTTGGAACAGGTCATGCAGTTAAGTGTGCAAAGGAATTTTTAAAATGTAAAAGTGGAACTGTAGCTATATTTACAGGAGATGCTCCTCTTATAAAAGAAGAAACTGTTAAAAAGCTTTTAGATTTTCATGAAGAAGGAGGATTTAAAGCTACTATTTTGACTTCAATTATAGATAACCCTGCCCACTATGGAAGAGTTATAAGGGATAAAAATGGTGAAGTACTTAAAATAGTTGAAGCTAAAGATTGCAGTAAAGAAGAATATGAAGTTTGTGAAATAAATGCAGGCATGTACTGCTTTGATATAGATTTACTTTTAGAAAGTTTAGAAGAGATTAATAATTACAATGCTCAAGGAGAATATTATTTAACTGATGTAATAGCTGTGTTAAAAAATAAAGGATTAAAAATTGGAGCTATGGTTACAGATTTTGAAGAAACAATTGGAGTTAATTCAAGGATTGAACTTTCTGAAGCTGAAAAAATATTAAGAAATAGAATAAATAAAAAACATATGGAAAATGGTGTTACAATAATTGATCCTCAAAATACATATATAGGAAGCGATGTTGAAATAGGCAAAGATACTATCATATATCCAGGGAATGTAATTGAAGGCAATACAGTTATTAAAGAAAATTGTATGATTTATCCAAATTCTAGAATAAGTGATAGTATTATTGAATCAAATGTTACAATTCAAAGTTCAGTAATATTAGAAACACATATAGGAGAAGGTACAACAGTAGGTCCTTATGCTTACTTAAGACCAGAAACTAATATAGGGAAAAATGCTAGAATTGGGGATTTTGTTGAGATTAAAAAATCAACAATAGGTGATAATACTAAAGTATCACATTTAACTTATATTGGAGATGCTGAAGTTGGAAGTGGCTGTAATTTTGGTTGCGGCACTGTCGTAGTAAATTATGACGGCGTTAAAAAATATAAAACAAAGATAGGAAATAATGCTTTTATAGGATGTAATACAAATTTAGTTGCACCTGTTGAAATTAAAGATAATTCTTATACAGCAGCAGGTTCAACTATAACAGAAGAAGTACCTGAAAATAGTTTAGGAATTGCAAGAGCCAAACAAGTTAATATAATAGATTGGGTTTCTAAAAAAGGTTTAAATAAAAAATAATAATATAATAACCGCTGCATTTTATAGTGGTGCTGTTAATAAGGAGGAAAACACATGATAACTCACGGTAAAGGCATTAAGATTTTTGCCGGTAATTCACACCCCAAACTTGCAAAAGAGATTGCAGAAATATTAGGCATACCAGTTGGTAATGCTAATGTTGGGAAATTCAGCGATGGAGAAATTTCAGTTGACATTAATGAAACTGTAAGAGGAAGCGATGTATTTCTTGTACAATCAACTAATGCCCCAGTTAATGACAACTTAATGGAGCTTTTAATTATGATGGATGCTTTTAAAAGAGCATCAGCAGGAAGAATTACTGCAGTTATTCCATACTATGGATATGCTAGACAAGATAGAAAGGTTAAAGCTAGAGATCCAATTACTGCAAAGCTTGTTGCAGATATTTTAACTGCAGCAGGAGCAGATAGAGTGCTTACAATGGATTTACATGCTGCACAAATTCAGGGATATTTTAATATTCCAGTAGATCATCTTTTAGGAGCTCCAATACTTGCAAAATATTTTATTAATAAAGGTTTCCTTGAAGATGAAGATGTAGTTGTTGTATCCCCTGACCTTGGAAGTGTTACAAGAGCTAGAAGATTTGCAGATAAACTTCATGCACCAATAGCTATAATAGATAAAAGAAGACCAAAGGCTAATGTTTCCGAAGTTATGAATGTCATAGGAGATGTTAAAGGTAAAACTGCTATATTAATAGATGATGTTATAGATACAGCAGGTACTATATGTAATGGTGCCAATGCTTTGACTAATATGGGTGCAAAGGAAGTTTATGCTTGTTGTACACATTCTGTTCTTTCAGGCCCTGCTATAGAAAGAATAAAAGAATCATCAATAAAAAAGCTTGTTATGTTAAATACAATTGATCTTCCAAAGGAAAAAAATATTGATAAATTTGAAGTACTTTCAGTTGCTCCAGTTTTTGCAGATGCAATAAAAAGAATTTATGAAGATATGCCTGTAAGTAAATTATTTGAAGGAGTTTAAAATTAAAGCATAAGCTGTTTAAAAAACAGCTTATGCTTTTTATTAGTGTAAATTATTTGTAACTTTTTTAAGTATACTATTATTAGAAATTTTATTTTGTGATACATTATTAATATGATAATATACCACGCAAAATATAAGTATTACATAATTTATATTATAAACATAAATTTTATTAGAGGAGGATTAATTATATGGAAGGCTCAATAGGTAAAATTTTAATTGTAGACGATGATGAAAATATATGTGAAGTTATAAAAATGTATCTTGAAAGTTCAGGTTATACCACTAAGCTTGCATATGATGGAAAAACTGCTGAAGAAGTTTTTTTAACATATAAGCCTGATTTAGTTCTTCTTGACATAATGCTTCCGCATATTGACGGCATAGATGTTTTAAAGTGGATTAGAAAAGATTATGAAACACCTGTTATTATGCTTACAGCAAAAGGAGAAACATTTGACAAAGTTTTAGGTCTTGAACTTGGTGCAGATGATTATATAGTAAAACCTTTTGAACCTAAAGAACTTTTAGCAAGAGTAAAAGCTGTTTTAAGAAGATATAATTCAGATAACACAAATAAAGAAATTATAAGTTTTGAAGATTTAGTCATAGATATAAATTCTTATAGTGTAGTTTATAAAGGCAATGAAATAAAAATGCCTCCTAAAGAGTTTGAACTTCTTTATTATCTTGCAAATAATAAAAATAGAGTTTTTACAAGAGAACAACTTTTATGTGAAGTTTGGGGATATGATTATCCAGGAGATTCAAGGACTGTTGATGTTCATGTAAAAAGACTTCGAGAAAAGCTTCCAGGCGGATCAAACTGGCAGATTGAAACTGTTTGGGGCGTTGGGTATAAATTCGAGGTGAAATAATGAAAATAAAGAAGATAAAGCTTAAATTTAAAAAAGGCTTATTCTCAAAAATGGTATTTACTTATGTAATTATAATTGCTTTAAGTTTTATAATTATAGCCACATTTTTATCTGTATGGTTTGAAAATTATTATTTTCAGCAAAGAAGAAAACAGTTAGGAAGAGAATCGCTTATTATAAAACCTTACGCTGTTGACTATATACTGCATGAAATGGAGTATACAAATGAAGATAGAGATGAAGTATTAAAGTTTTTTAGTGCTTATACTATGGCAGATGTTTGGCTTATAGATAGCTATGGTTTTGTATATTCTGTATCAAATGAAAAGTTTAATTATTTAAAGGGTAGTCAGGTATTTACTAAAGGATTGGAAGAAATGAGGTTAAATCAAATATATGAGGTAAAAGGTACTTATGGGAAAATAATATCAAATCCTTCTCATATATATGGTATTCCAATTTATGTAAATAGCAACAAAGGTAATATTTTTTGCGGTGCAATAATAATGATTACTCCTTTAAATGAAATAAGAGAACCTCTTAAAACCGTGTATAGAATTATTTGGCTTGCAGCTATTTTGGCAATTATATTATCTTCTTTTGTAATATATTATTTTTCACAAAAAATAATAATAAAACCTCTTGCAGCCATTAATAATGTAGCAAAAAAAATATCAAAAGGAGAAGTACAAAAAAGAGTTCATATAAATTCAAATGATGAAATTGGAGAACTTGCAGAATCTTTTAATTATATGGCTGATAGCCTTGAAAAAGTTGAAAATGCAAGAAGAGATTTTATATCTAATGTATCTCATGAAATAAGATCTCCTATTACATCTATAAAAGGTTTTATAGGAGGAATACTTGATGGTGTAATACCAAAAGATAAAGAAAAATATTATTTATCTATAGCTTATGAAGAAATTCAGAGATTAACAAGACTGGTAAACGATTTATTGGATTTATCTGCTATTGAAGCGGGAAAGTTTAGGCTTAGAATTGATGAATTAGATATAAATGAAATAATAAGAATTACTGTAATTAAATTTGAAACTAAAATAAAGGAGAAAAAATTAAATGTAGATGTATTATTTAATGAAGAACATCAGTATGTAGCTGGGGATAGAGATAGACTTATACAAGTTGTAACTAATTTATTAGATAATGCTATAAAATATGCAGATGAAGGTGGAATTATTAAAATATGTACTAAAGTTAAGGGCGAAAAAGTATTAGTTTCTATATTTAACAGTGGACCATTAATTGCAAAAGAAGATTTACCTCATATATGGGACAGATTTTATAAAGCGGATAAATCAAGAACATTAAAAATAAGTACAGGTTTGGGGCTTCCTATTGTAAGAAATATTTTATCTCAACACGGAGAAGATATATGGGTAGAAAACAAAGATGGAGAAGGTGTTTTATTTACATTTACATTAAGAAGGATTAAATAATTCATAACATTTTATTCATAACTTTTTAAAAGAGAGGAAATATAATAAAATTAGGAGAAAAATTATTAGGAGGCTTAGAAATAAATGGATAATAATAAATTTTCAGAGTATAAAGATGCATCTTGGGAACAAGTAAGTCATGATGGACACAACTATGATGTTTCAGGAGGAATAAAGTTTAGGAAAAATAGAAAAAGTAAAATTATAAAAAAGTTTTTCAAAGGAATCGCTTTCCTTTTGATAGCTGCAGTTTCAGGAGGAGTGTCAGCATATTATATCGTAGATAAAAAATATAAAGATTTAGGTTCAACATACGTTCCCAATAATCCTTCTCTTATAGAACAAAAGGATAACAATACTCCAACTGCTGAGCTTCCTAAAAATGCTATAACAAAAGTTGCAGAAACAGTAGGACCTACTGTAGTTGGTATAAGTACTCAAGCAGAAGGATTTTTTGGACCAAGAGATCTTGGCAGTGGTTCAGGCATTATTTTTGATAAAAGAGGATATATAGTTACTAATTATCATGTAATTCAAGGAGCAGCAAAGGTTTCTGTAAAACTTGTTAATTCAGATAAAATATTTACAGCTAAGTTTGTTGGAGCAGAACCTAATAGAGATATAGCAGTTATTAAAATAGATGCAGAAAAGCTTCCAGTTGCAAAGTTTGGAGATTCTTCAAAGGTTAAAACTGGAGATATAGCTATTGCTATAGGAAATCCTTTAGGTCAGGAATTTGCAGGTACTGTAACATCTGGTATAATAAGTGCTGTAAATAGAGAAATACAAATGCAAGATCCAGAAACAGGAAGGATTACAACTTATAAAGTACTGCAAACTGATGCAGCTATAAATCCTGGCAATAGTGGAGGAGCACTTTGCAATGAAGCCGGAGAAATTATAGGAATAAACAGCTTAAAAATAGGTTCTCAATATAATGCTGAAGGTATGGGGTTTGCAATTACAATAAATGAAGCAAATGAAATAATAAAAAGATTAATGGGAAATGAAGCTGTAGATATAAAACAAGGGACAGTAGATACACCAAGGGTTATGCTTGGAATTGCTGGATTCCCTGCAGTTTTAGAAGGGACTGATGGAGTTACTGGAGTTTATGTAGATAAAGTTACTAAAGGAAGCGGTGCAGATAAAGCTGGAATAAAACCTTCTGATGTAATTATAGCAATAGAGGATACTAAAGTTGAAAATGTGTCGCAGCTTCAAGATGTATTAAGAAAATATAAAGCAGGAGATAAAGTAAAGTGTAAGTTATGGAGAAATGGTAAAATTGTAGTTGTCACTGTAACTTTAACTGAAAGACAGGAATAATAAGAGGCTTTAATAAGCCTCTTTATTATTTATAATTTTTAGGGTAAGATATGTAGTAGTATATAAGGAGTTGATTAATATATGCATTTAATAGTTGGATTGGGAAATCCAGGGGACGATTATAAAAATACAAGACACAATATAGGTTTTGATGCTTTAGATTTAATTGCTAGTAAGTATAATATAAAAATAAACAGGATAAAATTTAAAGGTATATATGGTGATGGAATAATAGCAGGTGAGAAGGTAATACTTCTTAAACCTTCTACATATATGAATTTAAGTGGAGAAAGTGTAATTGAAGCTTTAAATTTTTATAAAATTCCGAAAGAAAATATGATAGTAATATATGATGATATAAGTTTACCTGTTGGCAGAATGCGAATTAGACCAGAAGGGAGTGCAGGTGGACATAATGGAATAAAAAATATAATTCGTCATTTATCTTCAGAAAGTTTTCCACGCATAAAAGTAGGAATAGGAGAACCTAAGGGAGATTTGATTTCTTATGTTCTTGGACATTTTTCTAAAGAAGAAAGAGAAATTTTAGATAAAATATTTTCCTATGTTTCAGATGCAGTAGAAACAATTATAAAAAAAGGGGTAACTGAAGCTATGAATAAATTTAATGGAATTAAGATAGAGTAATTATTCTAACTTTAATATAATTTATGAGATATATGCAGTGTAATTATTATATTATAGTTAGTGTGCAGAATTACAAGGAGGAAAAAAATGAGATTAAAGGGTTTAATGCAACCTTTAAAAGAAAGTGAAGAATTTGCACAAATTAAAAATGCAGTAGAAAAGCACAGATATCCAATTGGTGTATTTGGGCTTTCTGAGTCTTCTAGAAGTTTTTTTATAAATGGGTTGTATGAAGAACTAAATAAACCATTTTTAATTCTTACGCATAATGATATAGAGGCAAAAAACATTTATGAGGATTTAAACTTTTATCTTCCCAACGTATTTTATTTCCCTACAAAAGAAGTTGTATTTTATAATATAGATGCAATATCAGGTGATTTAAGGTGGGAAAGATTAAAAATAATAAAGGAGATGACTCAAAAAGGAAATAAAATAATAGTAGCCTCTATTGAATCTTTAGCCCAAAGGTATATACCTTTTGAAGTTTATAAAGAATATAGCTTTTATTTTTCTCAAGGAGATACTATAAATTTAGAAGAAATTAATGAAAAGCTTATTCAAAGTGGATATGAAAGAGTAGATATTGTTGAAGCAAAAGGGCAGTTTTCTATTAGAGGAGGAATAATGGATATATTTTCTCCATGTGAAAATCTTCCTTACAGAGTAGAACTTTTTGGAGATGAAATAGATTCTATAAGGACATTTAATACAGAATCTCAAAGAAGTATTGAAAAGATAGATAAAATAGAAATTTTTCCTGCAAAAGAGATAATTTTAGATAAAGAAAAAATACTAAAAGCTTCAAAATATATAGAAGATGATTTAAAATCTGTTTTATCTATGTTAAAAACAAAGAAAAACAAAGAAGCAATACAAAAGATAAATTCAATAACAAAAATGAACTTAGAAAGTTTAAAAGAAAATTGGAGCTTTGAAACAATAGATAGTTTTATTAATTATTTTTATGATAATACTTCAAGTTTGTTAGATTATATAGAAGATGGATTTATATTTATAGATGATGTACAAAGATGCAAAGGTAAATTGGATAGTTTGTATTTTGAGTTTGAAGAAAATTACAAAAACTTCATTGAAATTGGGAATGTGCTGCCTAAACAAGGCAAACTTTTAATTCCCAAAGAAGAAGTTATAGAAGAATTGAATTCAAAAAAAGTAATAACTTTAAATTCTATACCTAAGTCCACACAAATACTATCTCCAAAAACCATTGTAAGTTTTACTCAAATAACTTTACATAATTATCATGGGCAAATTGATCTTCTCATAGAAGATATTAAAGATAAAAAAAACAGAGGATTTAAAATAGTTATTCTTTCAGGTACAAGACCTAGAGGAGAAAGACTTGTTTCAACTTTAAGAGATAGAGGTATAGAAAGCACTTATAAAGATGTTATAGATAATATAGAGAAAGGACAGGTTATAGTAACTTTCGGCAACCAATTAAAAGGTTTTGAATATCCAGATTTAAAAATTTGTGTAATATCTGATAAAGAAATTTTTGGAGAAGCTAAAAGAAAAAAGACTTTAAAGTCTCAAAAAGGTATAAGTAAAATTAATAGTTTTACAGAACTTAAACTTGGAGATTATGTAGTTCATACAAATCATGGTATAGGTGTATACAAAGGTATAAAACAATTAGAAATTGAAGGCCATAAAAAAGATTACTTAGAACTTAAATATGATTCTGGAGATACTCTTTATGTTCCTGTAGATCAACTTGATTTAGTACAGAAATATATTGGTCAGGAAGGTAAAAAACCAAAAATAAATAAGCTTGGAGGAAGTGAGTGGACAAAAACTAAAAATAAAGTTAAAAAATCTATTGAAGAAATAGCAGAAGATTTAGTTAAACTTTATGCTGTGCGTTCTACATTAAAAGGATATAAATTTTCTAAAGATACCGTTTGGCAAAAACAATTTGAAGAAGAATTTCCCTATGAAGAAACTCCAGATCAATTAGCTGCTATAGAAGAGATAAAAAAAGATATGGAAAGTGATAAACCTATGGATAGACTTCTTTGTGGTGACGTAGGATATGGAAAAACAGAAGTTGCTGTTCGCGCTGCCTTTAAAGCAGTTATGGATGGAAAACAAGTAGCTTTTTTAGTACCTACAACAATACTTGCAGAGCAGCATTATAATAATTTTATTCAAAGATTTTCAGATTTTCCTATAAAAATAGATATGATATCAAGGTTTAGAACTCAATCTCAGCAAAAGGCAACTATGAAAGCAGTTAAGGAAGGGAATGTAGATATACTAATTGGAACGCATAGGCTTTTGTCAAAAGATATTGCATTTAAGGATTTAGGGCTTTTAATTATAGATGAAGAACAAAGATTTGGTGTTAAACATAAAGAAAAACTTAAAGAATTAAAAAAGAATATAGATGTTTTAACTCTTTCTGCCACACCTATACCAAGAACGTTACATATGTCATTGGTTGGAGTTAGAGATATAAGTGTAATAGAAACTCCTCCAGAAGAAAGATATCCAATACAAACTTATGTAGTTGAATTTAACGACCAGCTTATAAGAGATGCAATAATGCGAGAAATAAACAGAGGTGGTCAAATTTATTTTGTTTATAATAGAGTTGAAACTATAAAAGATATGTATTCTTATCTTCAAAAGCTTGTACCAGAAGCTAGAATTGCTGTAGGACATGGTCAAATGAGCGAAAAGGAATTAGAAAATGTAATTTTAGAATTTGTAAAAAATGAGTATGATATATTAGTTGCAACTACAATAATTGAAACAGGTATGGATATACCAAATGTAAATACAATAATAATTTATGATGCAGATAAAATGGGGTTATCTCAGCTTTATCAGCTAAGAGGGAGAGTAGGACGCTCAAATAGAATTGCTTATGCTTATTTAACATATAAAAAGGATAAAATACTTACAGAAGTAGCTGAAAAAAGGCTTAAAGCTATTAAAGAATTTACAGAGCTTGGCTCAGGATTTAAAATAGCTATGAAAGATTTAGAGATAAGAGGCGCAGGAAACATTATGGGTTCTGCACAGCACGGACATATGGCAGCTATAGGTTATGATCTTTACTGCAGGATGCTTGAAGATATGATTAAGCTTATTAAAGGAGAAATAAAAAAGGAACCTATTGAAACAACAGTTGAACTAAAAATAGATGCTTATATTCCTTCTCAATATATAGAAGATGAAATACAAAAAATTGAGGTTTATAAAAAGATTGCAGCTATAAATTCTAAAGAAGATATGATGGATATACAAGATGAGCTTATAGATAGGTTTGGCGAATTTGAAATGCCGGTAGCAAATCTTATTAACGTATCCTATATAAGAAGTATAGCAAAAGTATTAGGTATAGAAGAAATTAAAGAAAGAAAAGGAGAAATCCAATTTGTTTTTAACAGTAAGGAACATATAACTCCAAATATTATAGAAACGTTAATGAAAAAGTACAGCAAAAAAGTTTCATTTAAAGAAGATAAAAAACCTATTATAATATACAAAATTAATGAAATAAAAAAAGAAGAGTTAATAGAATCTTTAAGGGAAATTTTGGAGAGTATGAAAGCTACTGTTGCAATGGATTAATAGTATGGTAAAATAATATAGAAAAAATTAAATTGTAAAACGGGGGAATTAAAATTGAAAAACATTAAGAAGATTATTACAGTAGCACTTATAGGATTATTTTCTGTAGGGGCTGCAGGTTGTAATATGATAGAAAAAACTGACGAAGCAATTAAAAAGAGCCCTGTGGCTAAGTTTAATAATGAAACCATAACAAGAGGGCAGCTTGATGAAAAAATGGCTGACTATATAGCTGAAATTAAAAAACAATATGGAGAAAATTATGTAAATAATGCAGAGGCAAAAGAAACATTATTAAGTCAAAAAAAGCAAGTACTTGAACAAATGATAAATGAAAAAATAATTTATAAAAAAGCTTCAGAAAAAAATTTAACCGCTACTGATGAAGAAATATCTAAAAAAATAGATGAATTTAAAAAAGATATGGATGAAGAAATACTTAAAAATTTATATGGATTTAAAAAAGGATATAATGATCCTGAGTTTAAAGAATATATAAAATCTAATATTACATTAGAAAAATTAATTAATGAAGAAACTAAAGATCTTAAAGTAGAAGATAAAGAAATACAAGACTATTATAATAGCAATCAAAATAAATTTACAGAAAAGCCTAATAGATATAATGTAGCAAGAATAGTTGTTAATACAGAAGATGAAGCTAAGAAAGTTAAAGAAAGAATTGAAAAAGGAGAAGATTTTGCAAAAATTGCAAAGGAAGTATCCATAGATACATCTTCTAAAGATAAAGGAGGAGATTTGGGATTTTTAGAATATAATGATACTAATTATGGAAGTAATTTCATGATAAATGTCATGGGGCTTAAAGAAGGAGCTATATCTAATCCATTCCAAGATACTACAGGATGGAATGTAGTTAAAATGATAAAAAAGGAAGAATATCCAGTTAAAAAACTTGAAACTGTAAAAGATGAAATTAAGAAAACTTTATTAGAACAAAAGAAATCTGAAAAATTTAATGAAATATTTTCAAAATGGAAAGAAGAAGCTAAAGTAAAATATTATGAAAAGAATTTAATATAATATAGAAAAAATTTATCATAAGGCATATACGTTGTCTTATGATAATTTTTTTTACTTAAAAAAAATTATAAATATAATATGTGCATAAATTTTCATAATTGGAAGGATAATAATAGCACAGAAACAATTTATTAGTTAAACTTTATTCTATAAAAGGAGGTTATTACATAATGAAAGCTACTGGTATAGTTAGACGTATAGACGATCTTGGAAGAGTAGTCATTCCTAAAGAAATAAGGAGAACTCTTAGAATAAGAGAAGGAGATCCACTTGAAATATTCACTGATAGAGAAGGCGGAGTAATATTAAAAAAATATTCTCCAATAGGAGAATTAAGCGACTTTTCAAAAGAATATACAGAAGCGCTTCAGCAATCAATAGGTCATATAATACTTATAACAGATAAAGATGCTATAATATCTGCAAGTGGAGCACCTAAAAAAGATTTTTTAGAAAAGAAAATAAGTAATGAATTAGAAAAAATTATAGACAACAGAAAAACAGTTATGCTTGAAGCAGGTGGGGACAAAGTTATACCTATATATGAATATGAAGAAGCAGAAAATAAATATAGTGCTCAGATAATTTCACCAATAATATCAGAAGGCGATGCAATAGGGGCAGTTATTATTCTAGCAAATCAAGAAGGAGAAAAGCTAGGAGAACTAGAAATTAAACTAGCCGAAACTGCATCAGCCTTTTTAGGAAAGCAAATGGAACAATAATGGTAGTATGCTAAATGGCAGCATGCTGCCATTTGTTTTTTTTTGCTCCTATTTGATTTTTGACATAAATTTAAATAAATATTCAATAAAAAATAAAAAGTAATAAAACTTATAAAAATAAAATATCTATAATTATAATGCAAAATTTATATTTTGATTTAATAAATTTTTGTCACAAAAGAATGAAAATTTATATATATAAGTAATGTTTTTAATAAATTTCTGTAAAAATTGAAAATTATTTATTAGCAGATTTTTATAGAATTTTGGGGGAGGGAAAAGTTAAAATGAAAAAACAGTCCCTTATAAAGGGAACTTTAATTTTAGGAATAGCAGGAATTATAGCAAAGTTTCTTGGGGTTTTTTTTAGATGGCCCCTTATTATGCTTATAGGAGATGAAGGTATAGGATATTATCAAATGTCTTATCCTCTTTACACATTTTTTATTGCTGCAGCTTCTGGAGTACCTATGGCAGTTTCAAAACTTGTATCAGAAAAGAATGCAACAGGAGATAAAAACGGCAGCTTAGATGTATTAAAAAGTGCAATTACTTTTATGACTATAATAGGAGGAGGCTTTTCAGCTATACTTCTTATTTTTTCAAAACAGCTTGTAATATTTTTTGGTTGGGATCCAAAATCATATTATTCACTTATGGGAATTTCATTAGCTCCAATAATAATATCAATAATGAGCTGTTTTAGAGGTTTTTTTCAAGGTATGCAAAATATGATACCAACTGCTGTATCACAAATAATAGAACAAATTGGAAGAGTTCTCATTGGTGTAGGACTAGCTTATATTTTATTTCCAAAGGGAATAGAATACTCTGCAGGAGGAGCAGCCTTTGGGGCAGCAGCAGGAGGATTTTTAGGAGGAATATATTTAATTTATAAATATTTAAAAGTAAAAAAAGAATTTAAATTTAGAATAAAAGAAAAAGATTACAATATACTTACAAATCTTATAAAAATAGCAGTTCCAATGTCTTTAGGGGCTACTGTAAGTTCTATTATGAGCGTCATAGATTCCCTTTTGGTTCCAAGGAAATTAATTGAAGCAGGGTTTTCTATGGAGCAGGCAACTGCACTATTTGGGCAGTTAACAGGGAAAGCATTTGTACTTATAGGGGTTCCTCTTACGTTATCTATGTCACTTTGTACATCTTTAGTTCCAATAATTGCAGAATCTCATTTTTTGGGAAGAAGTAAAGAGGTTAAAAATAAGGTTGATACAGCTATAAGAATTTCTACAGTTATAGCATTTCCTTGTATGTTAGGGCTTTGTTTTTTAGCTAGACCGATTTTGCAGCTTATATTTCCTGGGCATGCTGATGGATATACTATACTTCAAGCTTTATCCTTATCTTTACCATTTATAATAATAACACAAGCAACTACATATATGCTTCAAGGTGCAGGAGAAGAAATAAAGCCTATTATAAATCTTGGTATAGCTTGTATAATAAAAATAATAATAACTTATATATTAGTACCTATTCCTTACATAAATATATATGGATCAGCTATAAGCAGTTTAGGAGCATATTTAATAGCTGCTGTTTTAAATATAAAACTTTTAAAGAAAACATTTAATTACAATATAAAATATTATGATATTATGATAAAACCTGCTTTTGCATCAATTTTAATGATAATAACTGTTGTATTTATTTATATGAATGTCTATAATTATACAGTAAGCAATGCTATTTCTTGCATAGTGTCTATTTTGGCGGGAGTAATTTTATATAGCTTTCTTATAATTATTTTTGGAACTTTTAAATACAGTTATATAAAGGAAAAGTTATTAAAAAGATGAATATATTTTAAGAAAGGAAGATACAAATGATTAAAATTGTAGGGTTGGGTCCAGGAGCAAAGGAAGCTATAACTTTGGGAACTTTAGAAGTTTTAAAAAGTAGCCCTAAAGTTTTTTTAAGAACTGCAATACATCCTAATGTAAATTATTTAAAAGAATTAGGAGTAAATTTCGAAACCTATGATTATAAATATGAAAATTTAGATAATTTTGATGAAGTATATTTATCTATAGCAAAAGATCTTATTGATGAACATAAAAAAAATGGAGATATAGTGTATGCTGTACCTGGTCATCCTCTTGTAGCAGAAAAATCTGTAACTAATCTTTTAAATTTATGTAAAGAAGAACAAATTGAAACTAAAATTTATCCTGCAGTAAGTTTTATAGATGCTATAGCTGAAAGTTTAAAAATAGATATAGTAGAAGGTTTAAAGATTATAGATGCTTTTGATATAAAAAATCAGATTTTAGACAAAAGAATAGGTACAGTAATAACTCAGGTTTATAATAAATACATAGCTTCAGAAGTTAAACTTGCTTTAAATGAATATTATAAAGATGATACGGAAATATATTTTATTAGAGCAGCAGGTATTAAAGAAATTGAAAATATAAGAAAGATTTTTTTATATGAATTAGATAGACAGGAAGATATTGACCATTTAACTTCTATATATATCCCAAAGGATATTAATAATACTTTTGATTTTTATGATTTATTGTCTATTATGAAGACATTAAGAGGAGAAAATGGGTGTCCTTGGGATAAAGAACAAACTCATGAATCTTTAAAAAAGTATTTAATTGAAGAATGTTATGAAGTTTTAGAGGCTATTGATGAAAATAATGATGATATGATTATAGAAGAACTTGGAGATGTACTTTTTCAGGTTGTATTTCATTCAATCATAGGAGAAGAAGAAGGATTTTTTAATATTAACGATGTTATAAAAGGTATATGTGTAAAAATGGTAGAAAGACATCCTCATATTTTTGGGAATATAAAAGTTAAAAATTCAGAAGATGTTCTTAAAAATTGGGATGAAATAAAAAGGAAAGAAAAAGGATTTAAAACTTACACTGAAGAGTTAAAGCATATATCTAAAAACTTACCTGCACTTATGAGGGCAGAAAAAGTTCAAGAAAAAGCTAAAAAAGTTGGATTTGATTGGAACAGGGTTGAAGATGCATTAGATAAGGTTTTAGAAGAATTTTATGAGGTTAAAGATGTATATAAAGGAAAAAACAGGGCAAAAATACTAGAAGAACTAGGCGATTTAATATTTGCGTCAGTAAATGTGTGCAGATTTCTTGACATAGAGCCAGAAAATGCATTAAATTATACTATAGATAAATTTATAAATCGCTTTGAATATATAGAAAAAAAAGCTTTAGAAAAAGGCAAAGATTTAAAAGATATGACTCTTGAAGAAATGGATATTTTATGGGAAGAGTCAAAAAATAAAAAATCTTACAAAAAGAAGGAAAATTAATATTTTTGCAGAATATAGTAATTCGCAGTATAACATTAAGTTTTTTATATTAGTTTTATCTATACTCTATTAATTTGTTTAGTTATATTTTTTAATATATAAACTAAAATAAAATGGGCTGACAATAAATTAAATTTTAGGAGGTGAAAAAACCTGGTTGAGGGGAACCCTATCTTCTGGCCCGGTGGATAGATCATATGATTAAAACCAGGATACAAAAGTGAACAAATCAGAATTAATAGCAAATATGGCTGAAAAAAGTGGCTTAACTAAAAAAGATGCAGAATCAGCATTAAAGGCATTTATAGATAGTGTTCAAGAAGCACTAGCTAAAGGAGAAAAAGTTCAACTAGTTGGATTTGGTACTTTTGAAGCTAGAGAAAGAGCTGAAAGAACAGGAAGAAATCCAAGAACTAAAGAAGAAATTATAATACCAGCAACTGTAGTTCCAGTATTTAAAGCTGGTAAAGAATTTAAAGAAGCAGTAGAAAAAAAATAAGTTTTCTTTAAAAACTAAGAAAGCCTGGATTTTAATTCAGGCTTTTTATTTAATATTTAATTTGCTAACAATTAATAATCTTCTAATATACTAAAAGGAGAATAAAAATATTATGAGATTAGATAAATATTTAAAGGTTTCAAGAATAATAAAAAGAAGAACTGTTGCTAAAGAAGCTTGTGAAAATGGAAGAGTATATATAAATGGGAAAATTGCAAAGCCTAGTACAGAAATCAAAGAAGGAGATATAATAGAAATTCAATACGCTTCTAAGGTTTTAAAGGCAAAAGTTACAAATATTTCTGAGCATGTAAAAAAAGATGAAGCAAAAGCTATGTATGAGATATTATTAGGGGAAGAAGATATAGAAGAATAGTAATAAATAATCCCTTTAAGGCATATAAATAGGTACAAGAGAGATTAAGAAAATATTAGTAAAAAATGCCGGAGGGATAAAATGGAGGGTAAAAAAGAAATAAGAATAGAAGATAAAAAAAGCAGCCTAACCCTTGAAAATAGAAGGAAGCTTTCAATAACAGGAGTACTTGAAGTTATAAGTTTTAATGATTATCAAATATTATTAAATACAAGTTTAGGTTCTATGAATATTAAAGGGGAAGGACTTAGAATGAATAAGCTGGATGTGCAAAATGGCGATGTTATAATTATTGGGAAAATTAATTCCTGTGCTTACTCAAATAGTGAAAACAAAAAAGATAATGAAAGTATATTTTCTAAGCTTTTTAAGTAGGTATAATTATGTTATTTCCATTATCAATGCAGATTAACATTTTAATTTTTAGTATACTTGCGGGAGTAATAACAGGAATGCTCTTTGATTTGTATAGAATTTTTAGAGGCTTTGAAGATCCTAATAAAGTACTTACTTTTATAGAAGACACGTTATTTTGGATTTTTACAAGTATAGTTGTATTTATATTTTTGCTTATTACAAATTATGCTTACATAAGGGTATATGTTTATGGAGCTATAATTATAGGAATAATTTTATACATGGTAATAATTAGTAATATATTTATTAAATTTCAGTACAAATTTTTAACAATCATATCTAAAATATTCAGAATAAGTATTAACTTCATATTTTATCCATTTAAAATAATATTTTATAATTTAAAAAGAAAAAATAAATAAAAAATCATAAAGAAAAGCCTTGAAGAAAATCAAAATACAACTTAAAATATAATTATAAAAATTAAAACAAATGAAAATTTAAAGGAGTAAAATAATGGGGAAAAAAATTAGCCTTAAGAAGGTATTGCTAGTTTTAGCAGCAGTTTATATAGGCTACATACTAATAAGTACTCAGCTGGCTATGAACAAGATAAAAAAAGAGCTTACTGTAAGTCAGCAGGAACTTATAAAACTTAAGGATAAAAATCAAAAATTACAGGATGAAGTTAACCTATCTAAAACAGATGCTTACATTGAAAAACTAGCAAGGGAAAGATTAGGTCTTATTAAAGAAGGAGAGACTCCTGTAATAAAAAAATAACATAGTTTACAATTTTATATTAATATAAATTATTTAAATATTAAGGAGGAGTCTTTTCAATATGACCTTACAGACAGGAAGTATCCTAGAAGGTACAGTAGTAAACATTACAAATTTTGGTGCATTTGTAGAGGTGGATGGAAAAACAGGGTTAGTTCATATCTCTGAGGTTTCAGACACTTATGTAAAAGACATTAGAGATTATTTAAAGGAAAAGGACAAAGTAAAGGTTAAAGTTATTTCAGTGGATGATAATGGCAAGATAAGCTTATCAATAAAGCAAGCTGCCCCTCCAAAGAAATCTGTAAAACCAATTGAGGTAGATTGGAATCAAGAAAGGAACAAATCAAATGCTGTAAGCTTTGAAGACAGACTTTCAAAATTTTTAAAAGAAAGTGAAGAAAAGGTCCAAGAACTAAAAAAACATCAAGATTCAAGAAATCGTGGTTATAGAAAAAGTTCAAATTACTAATAATAAATAAAAAGCAAAGATAATGTCTTAAAGTATAGTAAAAAAATTAAATTTAACTTACTTTAAGACATTTTTTAATTTATTTAAAAATTTTTAAGGGAAAATAGGTCAAATATTTTTAAAAATATCCAAGAACTTTTATAATATAAATAATAGTTTTACTGGTAATTTTTTATTGTTTCTCTTAAGCTATCAACAGAAATTATGTAATATCAGTACATTATCATAAATCAATCATAAATTTAAAAATTTTAAACAAAAATGTTGACAGTATAAAATGTATGATATATAATAGTCTATGTCGCAAGGAAATGATATGCTGAAGTGGCGGAACAGGCAGACGCACAGGACTTAAAATCCTGCGGTGGTTAAACACCGTACCGGTTCGATTCCGGTCTTCAGCACCAAATATCGCGGGGTGGAGCAGCTGGTAGCTCGTCGGGCTCATAACCCGAAGGTCGTAGGTTCAAGTCCTGCCCCCGCAACCATTAAAATTAAAGACACACATAAAAGTAATATCCTAATTATGTAATATGGCGGAATAGCTCAGTTGGCTAGAGCAATCGGTTCATACCCGATGTGTCGTAGGTTCAAGTCCTATTTCCGCTACCATATATGCTGAAGTGGCGGAACAGGCAGACGCACAGGACTTAAAATCCTGCGGTGGTTAAACACCGTACCGGTTCGATTCCGGTCTTCAGCACCAAATATCGCGGGGTGGAGCAGCTGGTAGCTCGTCGGGCTCATAACCCGAAGGTCGTAGGTTCAAGTCCTGCCCCCGCAACCATTAAAATTAAGGACACACATAAAAGTGATGTCCTAATTATATAATATGGCGGAATAGCTCAGCTGGCTAGAGCAATCGGTTCATACCCGATGTGTCGTAGGTTCAAGTCCTATTTCCGCTACCAAAAAGCTCTACAATTAAAAATATTGTAGAGCTTTTTTTACTGCTTTTCATTTATGTATTCAGCTAATATCCTTGCTATATATACTCCTGTTGTTTTTGCTTCTTCCAAAGTATTATTGTTTGAACCTATTTCCATCAAGATTATAGCAGGATTTTTTTGCTGGTTAAATTTACCTTTTTCATAATGATAAATACCGTAATCTCCACTATTTCCAGGCCGTATAAGACCAGGGAAAAGGCTTTGAGTTATACTTGAAAGTTTTCTTGCAAGAGCAAGATTTTTTCCATAAGTAGGATTTTTCATACCAACAACAAACATAAATCTTGCGGTACTTTGATTATGCATGCTAACTTTTATATCATCTCCTGCTGCAATTGCATCTCTATGTAAATCTATTATTACTTTAAAATTCTTATATTTACTTAAATATTTATCTACAGTTTCGCCCGATCTAGCATAACTGTTATTAAAAACCATATTGTGTATAGTTTTATCGTGAATTGTAGCAATACCATAATTTTTTTCCAATTCAGCAGCTATTACATCTCCAACAGCACACACATTTTTAGTTGGATCAGTTATATTAGGTGGATTAGGAAGATAACTTTCTGTTGTATGAGAATGATATATTAAAACCTCTGGATTTGAAGGATTTAATGTTTTTTTTAATTTTGGATTGTAAACCTCTGAAACTTTTGTATAATCTACAGGTTTATTAGAAGGTGTTGTTTCTGGATTTTTTATAATATTATTTTCATCAAGTTTAAAAGGATTCAATATAAAAGAAGATTTATTTTCTCTAACAGCAGCTTCAGGATCTCCATTTTTTATAAGATTGAATTCTCTGCTTACAATAGAAAGAGGATTGGAAATATTTAAACCTACAACATCTAAAAGCTTAGTTTTTAAAGAATAATCAAATTCAGCCATATCATCTTCATCAAAATTTATAGTTTTAGCAATTGGAAAACCTCTATTGAAAATTTGAGTGTAAATTAAATTTTTATCAGAATAAGAATTAATACCCACACTTGCTTTTGAAACTATAGGTATAGATATACTAATAAAAAGTGATAATGAAAATATAGTATATATTTTTCCTTTTGTTTTTTTATTTCTAATCAATTTTATCCCCCCGTTTCCTTTTGTATATTTCAAATATTTTAAATTTAAATTCTTATACAGAATATTATATTCAATATGGTATAAAAAATATTACCGACATATTTTTTATATATACAGCATAAAAGTAATAATTTTTTTTAGTTCAACATCTTGTATAAAACTAAAAAAATTGTTAATTTATAACATTTGTAATAAATACAAGCTAAAAAAGTGAAAAACAAATAAAAATAAAAAAATATAAATTATTTGAAAAAATATAGAAATTATTGTCCAAATAAAATTATATATTCCACTCAAAGAATGACATTTATTTCCATAGATATTTGCTATAATAAAATCAGTTTCAAAATATTGGGAATAAATAAAAACATAGGAGGATTTATTTGTATGCAATACGGAGCAAATTTAACAGCTTATGAAAGAGCTATTAAAACTAAAAAAAATGAAGAAAAAAAGGTAATGGATGGAAGGGGTATTTTAAAATTACTGCTCTATTTTTTAAGCTCATTTTTAATAAGTAGAGTGTTACTTATAAATTATATGGCACCTTTTGGGATTGCTTTTTTAATAGCAGTAGCATTATATGGAGAAGAAAAATTAACATTAATAAGCGGATGTGGTTCACTTATAGGATATGCAACTTTATATGGTAATTTGAAGGACATGCCTTCCTATATGATACTTATAGGAATAATAACTTTGCTTGGATATTTAGTTGAAGGACTTGCTAATAAAAAGAAAATTATAATATTTTTTTCAATGATATTTTTAACACAGGCATCATATAAAATGCTTATATCAAATATTTCTATAGATGTAGCTTTTTTTACAGCTTTTTTTGAAACAACAGCAATCTTCCCAATATATTTTATTATTAATTATTCTATAATATGCCTTAAAGAAATAAAAACAAAACATCTATTTACAAATGAAGAGATAGTTAGTATGGCTATTACATGTGCTCTTATAGTTTCGGGGACTTGGGGAGCAGAAATATTTGGGATTTCGCTGCGAAATTTATTTGCATTAATTGTTGTGCTTATGATAAGCTATGTTAAAGGTAGTACGGTAGGTGCGGCAAGTGGTGCCGCTATGGGAATAATAGTTGGAATATGCTCAAACAATATGGAGATATTTATAAGTGTATTTACAATTTGCGGTCTTATTGCAGGTACTTTTAAAGAAACTGGAAAAATATTAACAGGATTATCGTATATTGCAGCTTTCTTTATAGTAAATGTATTTTCAAATACAAACGGACAATTTAAATTTGCAGAGTCAATAATAACTTTAATAATATTTTTTATAATACCTAATAAATTTTATGCAAGAGTGGCTTTAGAATTAGATTTTGAAAAAAAATATGAAAATATAAGTTCAAATTATGTAGATAAAATTAAAAGTATATTAGTAAATAGATTGGATAATTTTTCACAAGTGCTTTCTAATATGTCTATTATACTTGAAAATTTAGCTGAAAATGATAAATTAGTTATGAAAAATAAAAGTGCAGCTCTTATAGAAAATTTAGCAGATAGAGTCTGCAGTAATTGCAATATGAATTCTATGTGTTGGAAAAGAGAAAGTTATTATACTTATAATGCATTTGCAGAAATTATTCAAAATTATGAAGAAGGAAAAGGTATAGTTCCAGATGAGATTGATAAAAAATGTGTTAAGAGAACAGCATTAGTAAAAAATACAGAAGAAATTGTAAACAATTATATTATAAGTGAAATGTGGAGAAAAAGATTAAGTGAAGGAAGAGAACTTTTAAGCAGCCAAATAAGCAATATGGCATCTTCTGTTTCAGAAATAATAGATGATTTTAGTGATAATATAAAAATAGATGTAGAATCAGAAAACAATATAAGAAGAATATTAGACAGAAATAAAGTAGAATACAAAGATGTATTCTGTTTAAATAATAAAAATAACAGATTAATAGTAAAGCTTAAGATGAATGCTTGTGGAGGTAGTCAACTTTGCATTAAAGATGTTCTTCCATATATAAATGAAGCACTTAATAAAAATATGAGTGTAAGTGATGATGGCTGTAATATAAATCCAACAGATAAAACTTGTAATGTAACTTTTGAAGAAACACCTAAATTTCATATAGCATCATATGCAAAAAGATTGTGTAAAGATGGAGAAAGTTATAGTGGGGATAGTTATACCTTTGGGAAGCTACAAGATGGAAGTTATATGACTGTTTTAAGCGATGGTATGGGTTCAGGACCTCAAGCAGAGCAAGAAAGCAATGCAGCTGTTGAACTTATTGAAAAATTTGCAAGTACAGGTTTTAATAGAATTACTGCTATAAATACAGTAAATTCTATAATGTCTTTAAAATTTTCAGCTGAAGAAAAATTTTCTACAGTAGATGTAAGCAGTATAGATCTTTATACTGGGGAAGCAGAATTTATGAAAGTTGGAGCTGTAGCAAGTTTTATAAAAAGTGGGAATAAAGTTGAAGTTATAAAGTCTAGAACACTTCCTATGGGAGTACTAGATAAGGTTGATATTGATATAATAAAGAAAAAAGTTAAAAATGGTGATATAATTGTAATGCTTACTGATGGAGTGTTAGATTACAATAGTGAAGCTGCAGGAAGAGTAGATTGGGTAGTAGAGTTTTTAGAGAATACAAATTGTTCAAATCCTAAAGACCTTGTAGAAGAACTTATTGAGAATGCAAAAAAATTAAGTGATGATAAAATAAAAGATGATATGACAGCAGTTGTTTCTAAAGTTTATTCCTTATATTAATATATTATTTTTTAGGGAGATTTAATCTCCCTTTATTTATGGTATAATTTAATAATTAAAGTTGTTCCTTTATGAGGTGATTGATTTGATTGAAAGAGTTTTAGATACAATAAAAGAGTATAATATGATTTCTCAAAATGATAAAATTATTGTTGCTGTATCTGGAGGACCAGATTCTATTTGTCTTCTTCATATTTTATACAAATTAAAGGAAATTTTTAATATTACTTTATATGCAGCTCATTTAAATCACTGTCTTAGAGGTGATGAGGCAGATAAAGATGAAGAATATGTAAAAGAATTTTGTAATAAATTAGGTATAGAGTGTTTTACAAAAAAAATAGATATAAATAAACTTTCTAAAGAAAGAGGAATATCTTCTGAAAGTGCAGGTAGAGAAGCTAGATATGAATTTTTTGATGAGCTTTTAAAAAAGTTAGAAGCTCAAAAAATAGCATTGGCTCATAATGCTAATGATCAAGCAGAAACTGTTCTTATGAGAATAATGAGAGGCACTGGAATGGAAGGGCTCGTTGGAATAAAACCAGTTAGAAGTAATATATTTATAAGACCATTAATAAATATTAAAAGGGAAAATATTGAAAAATATTGTAAAGAAAATAATCTTAATCCAAGGATAGATAAGACAAATTTAGAAAGTATATATACAAGAAACAAAATAAGGCTTGAATTAATACCATATCTTCAAAAAAATTTTAATAAAGATATAATTAATGTACTCAATAGGTTAGCGGATACAATAATTATAGACAATGACTATTTAGATAAAATTTCTAAAGAAAAATATAATACCTATTGTGAAAATAAAGCAGGAAAGGTTATAATATATAAAGGCGCTTTTTCTGAAGAAAAAGCTATACTTAATAGAATAATTAGAAAAGCTATAAATAATCTTAAAGGTAATTTATATGATATTGAAAAAATACATATTAAAAATTTAATTGAGCTGCAAAAATGCAATACAGGTAAAAAAATAAATTTACCAAATGGAATAATAGCTTTTAATAATTATGGAGATATTGAGCTTACTTTAGGAGAAAAATTTAGAAATAAACCTGATAATGATGAATATATTCTTTATATAGATAGAGAAAATATAATAGAAAGTTTTAACTTAAAGGTTAGTTTAAGATTAATCAATAAAGACGAAAAGATTAATTTTAAAGAAAATTCTTTTGTGAAATATTTCGATTTTGATAGTGCTCCTAAAAATATATATTTAAGAACTAGAAGAAATGGAGATAAATTTACTCCTTTAGGTATGAAAGGAAGCAAAAAGCTTAAAGATTTATTTATAGATTTAAAAGTACCTAAAGAAGAAAGAGATACTATCCCTATTATTGTTTTTGATGATGAAATAGTATGGATAGTTGGTTATAGAATAAGCGAAAAATATAAAATAAATAAAAATACAAAAAAAATACTAGAGATAAAAATTACGGAAGGAGAAAAAAATGAGAGAAGATATTAAAAAAATACTTTTAGACGAAGAAACAATAAGGCAAAAAATAAAAGAATTAGGTCAAAATATAAGCAGAGATTATAAAGAAAGTGATTTAGTTTTAATAGGTGTATTAAAAGGCTCTGTTATGTTTATGTCTGACCTTTTAAAAGAGATTACAATACCATGTTCTATGGATTTTATGGCTGTATCAAGTTATGGAAATTCTACAAAAAGTTCAGGAGTAGTTAGAATTTTAAAGGATTTAGACTTTGAAATAGAAGGCAAAGATGTTCTTATTGTTGAAGATATAATAGATAGTGGTATTACTTTAAAATATCTTATAGAATATTTAAAAGGAAGAAAACCTAATAGCCTTGAAATAATATGTCTGCTTGATAAACCAGAAAGAAGAAAAGCACAAATAGATGTTAAGTATAAAGGATTTACTGTTCCAGATGAGTTTTTAGTAGGTTATGGCTTAGATTATGCAGAAAAATATAGGAATCTTCCATTCATAGGAATACTTAAAGAAGAAATTTATAAAAATTAATAATAACTTTCTTGTAAATAAAAAATGCTTATGATACAATCATACAATATAATAGACTAACAGAAAGAGAGGGGGGCCTATATGAAAAAATATTCTGGTATTACGGCCTGGATTATAATTCTTATTGTAATCATTTTTGCATCTACATTTTTAACCCAAACAGGTAAAAATGTTAAAAATATTCATTTTGATGAATTTCAAAAGCAATGGATAAATAATAATATACAAAGTTTTAAAGTTAATAGTGAAGAACGAACTGTTACAGGTACTTATAAAGATGGAACAGCTTATGAAACAACAGTTATGCCTGAAAGATTATTTCAATTTATAGAACAATATCCTAAAAATGGTGAGGTTAAGGAAGATTATTCTAAACCTGTAACTATACCTTTTTGGGTACAATATATTCCAACAATATTTTTAATTTTGATTTTTGTAGCATTTTGGTTTATGTTTATGCAGCAATCTCAGGGTAGTGGAGGCAACAGAGGTGTTATGAATTTTGGGAAAAGCAGAGCCAAAATGGCTACTCCCGATAAAAAAAGAGTAACATTTAATGATGTAGCAGGAGCAGACGAAGAAAAAGCTGAACTTGCTGAAATAGTAGATTTTTTAAAACAACCAAAAAAATATATTGATGTTGGAGCAAGAATACCTAAAGGAATTTTACTTGTAGGACCTCCAGGAACAGGTAAAACACTTCTTGCAAAAGCCATAGCTGGAGAAGCTGGAGTACCTTTCTTTAGTATATCTGGTTCTGATTTTGTAGAAATGTTTGTTGGTGTTGGAGCTTCTAGAGTTAGAGATCTTTTTGAGCAAGCAAAGAAGAATGCACCATGTATAGTTTTTATCGATGAAATTGATGCTGTTGGTAGACAAAGAGGTGCTGGTTTAGGCGGAGGACATGATGAAAGAGAGCAAACTCTAAATCAACTTTTAGTTGAAATGGATGGATTTGGAGCAAATGAAGGAATAATTATGATAGCAGCTACTAATAGACCAGATATATTAGATCCAGCCTTACTTAGACCTGGACGTTTTGATAGACAGATAGTTGTTGGTGCACCAGATGTTAAAGGAAGAGAAGAAATTTTAAAAGTTCATTCGAGAAATAAGCCTCTTTCTGAAGAAGTAAGACTTGATATACTTGCAAAGAGAACTCCAGGATTTACTGGTGCTGATCTTGAAAATTTAATGAATGAAGCTGCACTTTTAGCAGTTAGAAATAATAAAAAAGTTATAGGCATGGATGAACTTGAAGAAGCTGTGACAAGAGTTATAGCTGGACCTGAAAAGAAGAGCAGAGTAGTAAGTGAAAAAGATAGAAGACTTACAGCATATCATGAAGCAGGGCATGCTGTTGTTATGAAACTTTTACCTAACTCTGATCCAGTGCATCAAATAAGCATAATTCCAAGAGGTATGGCTGGAGGATATACTATGCATCTTCCAGAGGAAGATAGAGCATATACTTCTAAGTCAAAACTTAAAGATGAAATGACAGGACTTCTTGGAGGAAGAGTTGCTGAAAAACTTATAATAGGTGATATAAGTACAGGTGCAAAAAATGATATAGATAGAGCTACTTCAATAGCTAGAAAGATGGTTATGGAATTTGGTATGAGTGATGAACTTGGTCCTATTTCATTTACTTCAGGTCATGATGAAGTATTTATAGGAAAAGATTTAGGCCGTAGCAGAAACTTTAGTGAAGAAGTTGCAGCTAGAATAGATAACGAGATAAGAAGATTAATAGATGAAGCTTATAATAGAGCAGAAAGACTTTTAACTGAAAATATTCATAAGCTCCATGCAGTAGCTCAAGCACTTCTTGAGAAAGAAAAGCTTGAAGCTCATGAATTTGAAGCTATATTTAATAATACTTCAATAGAAGCAAATGTTTAATGCATAATTTCTAAAATTAAAGAGCAGTTTAAACATATTAAAGATAAACAAATTTCATCTTTCAAAATATGAAAATAAAGATGAATTTGTTTATCTTTATTTTTTATTAGGATATAATATAAAAAGAAGAAAGATTTATGGGAGGAATACAGATGAAAAATGATATTGAAATAGCACAGAGTGCTAAAATGGAACCAATAGTTAAAATTGCTGAAAAAATTGGACTTACTGAAGATGATATTGAACTTTATGGAAAATATAAATGTAAAATTTCTCTTGATGTTTTAGAAAAAAATAAAAATAAAAAAGATGGGAAACTTGTATTAGTTACTGCTATAAATCCAACAGCAGCAGGAGAAGGAAAATCAACAGTAACAGTAGGGCTTGGACAAGCTCTTTGCAAAATGGGTAAAAATGCAGTAATTGCACTAAGGGAACCTTCTCTTGGACCAGTTTTTGGAGTTAAAGGTGGTGCTGCTGGAGGGGGATACTCTCAAGTAGTTCCTATGGAAGATATTAATCTTCATTTTACAGGTGATATGCATGCTATAACAGCGGCTAATAATTTACTTGCAGCAGCTATAGATAATCATATCCATCAAGGGAATTCCTTAAGAATTGATTCAAGAAGGATTATATTTAAAAGAGTAATGGATATGAATGATAGAGCATTAAGAAATATTGTAGTAGGTATGGGTGGTAAAGCCAACGGATTTTTAAGAGAAGATGGATTTATGATAACAGTAGCTTCAGAAATTATGGCTATATTATGCCTTTCTAAAGATTTAATGGATTTAAAAAAGAGAATGGGCGAAATATTAATAGCTTATAATTTAGATGGAGATCCAGTTTTTTGTAAAGACTTAAAAGTTGAGGGTGCTATGGCTCTTTTAATGAAGGATGCTATAAAACCAAATCTTGTTCAAACTTTAGAAAATACTCCAGCTATAATTCACGGAGGACCTTTTGCAAATATAGCTCATGGATGTAATAGCCTTATTGCTACAAAAATGGCACTTAAATTAGGAGATTATGTAATAACTGAAGCTGGTTTTGGAGCAGATTTAGGTGCAGAAAAGTTTTTTGATATAAAATGCAGATATGGAGGATTAAAACCAGAATGTGTTGTTATTGTTGCAACAGTTAGAGCTCTTAAGATGCATGGAGGAGCTAAAAAAGAAAATTTAGGAGAACCTAATTTAGAAGCTTTAGCTAAAGGAATAGAAAATTTAGAAAAACAAATAGAAAATGTAAGAAAATATAAAGTTACTCCTGTAGTTGCTATAAACAGGTTTGTTACTGATAGCGTAGAAGAACTTAAATTTATTGAAGAGTATTGCAATAAATTGGAAGTTAAATCAGCTCTTACAGAGGTTTGGGAAAAAGGTGGAGAAGGTGGTATTTCTTTAGCAGAAAAAGTAATAGATATTTTGGGAAATAATACAAGTGATTTTAAAGTTTTATATGATGAAAATTTAAGAATTAAAGAAAAATTACAGATTATAGCCCAGGAAATATACGGAGCTGATGAAGTAAATTATACAAAAGAAGCTGAAAAACAAATAAAAGAATTAGAAACAATAGGACTTGATAAGCTCCCAATTTGTGTTGCGAAAACTCAATATTCTCTTTCAGATAATCCCAATTTACTTGGACGACCAAAAGGATTTAACATAACAGTTAAAGAAATAAGAGTATCAAATGGTGCAGGATTTATAGTAGCTTTAACAGGAGATATAATGGTAATGCCTGGACTTCCTAAAGTTCCAGCAGCAGAAAAGATGGATATACTTGAAGACGGAACTATAGTAGGACTGTTCTAATTAAAAAATCTTTTTTAAAAATTACATAAATATATAATAGATGCTAAAAATATTAAAAGGGAGGGATATGAGATGAAAAAAATTAAGATAATCCCTGTGATATTTTTAGCATTTATCTTTTTAGTGCCATTATATAAAGCAAAATCAGAAGACAATGAATATAAAATAAACAGTAAATTTGAAAATAGTAATTTTAAACCTAATACGGTTATACTTGATTATAAATATGAAGATATAAATGGCGACAATATTAAAGATGATGTTATACTCATAGGAAATAAAGAAGATAAGAGAAGTTCTTGGAGTAATAAAATATCTTTAATTATTAAATATGGAAAAGAAAAAAAATATCATAATATTTCTATTGGAAAAATTGATTATGGATACAATGGGAGACTTTTTTTAGGAGATTTTAATGGAGATAAAATATCTGATGTATTTATAAGTCTAGACAGTCAGCAAAATAACCGTTTTTATAGTTTAATATCTTTTAAAGGTAATAAAACAAAATATTTATTTAATCAAGAAAAATTTTCTTTAGGTATTGATTTTGATATATATTATAAAGATTTTTTTAAAGTAAACATTTTAGATAAAAAATATAACAGTATGTTCATTGAAGATATGACTTCAAAAAAAGATATTTATATAAAAGAAATGATTTATAATAGTGAAGGGAAAATTTTAAAAGAGACTAAGGGATTTCAAGAAGGATTTGCAGAGCTTAAACCTGTAGATATTGATAAGGATGGAATATATGAGCTTGAAGGAAAGCAAATGCTTAATGGAATTTGTGCTCAAGATAATATAGGATCTGCTAAATCTACATGGAAATATAATAAATCTAAAATGGAATTAATGTATCTATATGTAATACCTTATGATAAAATAGAAATAAATAATTATAATCAAAGTGTACTTCCAGTTATTAAAATAAAATGATTATCTCACAAAAAGTCTTTTTATTAAATGTTCATTGCTATATATAGATATAATAGAAATTTATAAATACTATAAATTGTATAGTAAAAATTAATTTACAGTTTATTGTGGGTTAATCATAATATAAAATAAAAATAAACATATGAACAATAGTTAAAAAGCATTAAATGAAGATTTAAATATGAAAATATAAATACACATTGGAAAGGATTAAACTATGGATAGAGAAGAAATGTTAAAAATGGATTCATATATGTTGTTAAGCATAGTAAATATGAAACTTAGAGATGAGTTTTACAGTCTTTCTTCTTTTTGTGAAAATTATGGAATAAAAGAAGAAGAAATTATAAACAAGTTGTCCACAATTGGATATGTGTATAATGTGGATAACAATCAATTTATATATAAATAAAATTTATAAAATACTATTTGTAATTTAAAAAGAGGGGGGTAATATGGAAGCTTGGTTTGAAAAAAATGTTTTAGAACCGGATTTCCCATTTAGATTATTTATAAATGAAGGATACACCTCTGTTCCACATCATTGGCATGATGAAATAGAAATAATATATATGGTAGAAGGCGGAGTAAGGGTAGGAGTTAATAACAATATATATAATCTTTCAGAAAGTGATATTTTTATAATAGGAAGTGGAGATATTCATTATTTTTTACCAGAATATAATAAAAGCAGCAGAGTAGTCATTCAGTTTAATTTAGCTATTTTTGATAATATTGCTTCTGGAATTGAAGAAAGACAAAGACTTAGACCTTTATTTCACCGTTCAAAAAGGCTAAGCAGTTTTTGGGGAAAAGAAGTAAAATATGATGTAGAAAAACAAATAAAAGAACTTATTAGAGAGTATAATGAAAAAAAAGAAGGTTATAAACTTGCACTTAAAGCAAGACTATATGATTTAGTAGTTCTTTTATTAAGAAAGGTACCTATTGAAACATTGACTTTTGAAGAAGATAGTAAACAAAGAGATGTATTAAGAAGACTAGAAAATGTTTTTGAATTTGTAGAAAATAATTATATATCAGATATAACATTAGAAGATGCAGCTAAAGAGGCAGGCTTTAGTGTATATCATTTTTCAAGATTTTTTAAACAAAATGCTGGAATGACATTTGGGCAATATTTAAATAATTTTAGAATAACAAAAGCAGAATGGTTTCTTATAAATGATGACGATAATATTACAGAAATAGCTTTTAAATCTGGATTTAATAGTGTTAAAACTTTTAATAGGGTATTTAAAGAAATAAAAAAGTGTTCACCTACAGAGTATAGAAAAAAGCAAAATATGAGAATAAATGAGCAATGATAGAGGAGTAATCCTCTATTTTTTTTAATATAATTATTAATGTAAACGACGACAAAAACTATTAAATATAAAATGGAGGATTTATCATGGAACAAAATAAAAAACTTAAAATAGGAATTATAGGTTGTGGCGGAATAGCAAATGGAAAACATATGCCAGCTTTATCTAAACTCAATAATGTTGAAATGGTTGCATTTTGTGACATTATATTAGAAAAAGCTGAAAAAGCAGCAAAAGAATTTGGAACAGAAAATGCAAAATGCTATTCTGATTATAAAGAACTTTTAAAAGATAGTTCAATTGATGTAGTACATGTATGTACTCCAAATAAATCTCATTCATTTATAACTATAGATGCGTTAGAATCTGGAAAGCATGTAATGTGTGAAAAACCAATGGCAAAAACTTATGCTGAAGCTAAAGCGATGGTAGAAGCAGCAAAAAGAACTGGGAAGAAGCTTACAATAGGATATCAAAACAGGTTTAGAGCAGATTCTCAATATTTGCACAGTATTTGTGAAAAAGGAGATTTAGGAGAGATATATTATGCAAAAGCTCATGCTATAAGAAGAAGAGCTGTACCTACATGGGGTGTATTTTTAAATGAAGAAGAACAAGGTGGAGGACCATTAATAGATATTGGAACTCATGCATTAGATTTAACTCTTTGGATGATGAATAATTATAAACCAAAGGCAGTACTTGGAACTAAATATCATAAATTAGCAGACAAAAAAAATGCAGCTAATGCTTGGGGTTCATGGGATCCTGAAAAATTTACTGTAGAAGATTCAGCTTTTGGATTTATAACTATGGAAAATGGGGCTACTATAGTTCTTGAGTCAAGTTGGGCATTAAATAGTTTAGATGTACGTGAAGGACAGACAACTTTATGTGGAACAGAAGGCGGAGCAGATATGGTAAATGGACTTCGTATAAATGGAGAAAATTTAAGTAAATTATATGAAACAAAGATTGAATTAAATTCTGGTGGAGTTGCTTTTTATGATGGAACTTCAGAAAAAGCAGAAGATTTAGAAGCAAGACTTTGGATTGAATCAATATTAAATGATACTGAACCTATTGTTAAACCAGAAGAAGCTCTTGTAGTTACGCAAATATTAGAAGCTATTTATGAATCTTCTAAAACTGGTAAAGCAGTATATTTTGAATAATATAAAAAAGAGGTGGAATTATATTGAGTATTCCTATAGCATTGCAATTATATACTTTAAGAGAAGAAATGCAGAAAGATTTTTCAGGCACTCTTAAAAAGGTAGCTGAAATAGGATATAAGGGAGTAGAGTTTGCTGGTTTTGGAGGAATGAATGCAGGAGAACTTAAATTACTTTTAGATAATTTAGGATTAAAGCCAGCAGGAGCTCATATAAATATAGATGAACTTAGAAATAATTTAGATGAAGTAATATATTATAATTTAGAAATTGGCAATAAATATGTAGTATGTCCTTATTTGGAGTTTAAAGGTAAAGAAGATTTTGTTAATATGGCAATAGAATTTAATAAAATAGGAACTAAACTAAAAAATGCAGGGCTAAATCTTTGTTATCATAACCATGCACATGAATTTAAAATGTTTGATGGTGTTTATGGATTAGATATTTTATATAAAGATACAACATCAAACATTTTAATGGCTGAAATTGATACTTATTGGGTGGCTTATGCCGGATTAGATCCTATAGAATATTTAAATAAGTATAAATATAGAACTCCATTAATTCATATTAAAGATATGGATAATACTGAAAAAAGAGAATTTACGGAAATAGGTAATGGGATTTTACCTATAGATAAAATTATAAATCAGGCAAAAATAAATAAAGCTGAATGGATTATAGTTGAGCAGGATAAATGCAAGATAGATCCTATTGAAAGTATAACAATAAGTTATAACAATTTAAAAAAAATAAATATTATTTAATAGAGGTGTAAAAAATGAAATTAGGGTTTTTAACAGTTTGTTTGGGAAATATGCCACTTAAAGAAAAAGCAAGATGGGCAAGTGAAGCAGGTTTTAAAACACTTGAAGTTGCTTGCTGGCCTAATGAAAATGATAGAGATTATTCAAGTTGTGATATAGATGTTGATAGTCTTACTAAAGAAGAAGCAGAAGAAATAAAAAAATACTTCAAAGAATATAATCTTGAAATTTCTTCTTTAGCTTATTATGACAATAATTTAGATAAAGATCCAAAAAGGAGAGCTTTTATAAATAACCATCTTAAAAAGGTTATAGATGCAGCTGTTATGCTTGAAACTCCATTAGTTGGAACATTTGCAGGAAGAAATATAGATAAAAGTATGAAAGAAAATTTTGATGAGTTTGAAGAAGTATTCACTGAGCTTGTAGCTTATGCTGAAGAAAGAGACATTAAACTTATGATAGAAAATTGCGATATGAGAGGATGGCAAATTCCAGGATTACCTGGTACTATTTCTTATACTCCAGAACTTTGGGAAGAGATGTTTAAGAGGGTTCCAAGTAAAAACTTTGGATTAAACTTTGACCCTTCTCATTTAGTACCTCAATTTATTGATTATTTAAAAGCTGCAGAGGATTTTTCAGATAGAATATTCCATATGCATGCAAAAGATGCAGAAATCTATACGGACAGATTAAATAAATATGGAATAAACAATAGACAGCTATATACTGGAGAACAAGGAGAATATGGATATTGGAGATATCGTATGCCAAGTCTTGGACAAGTTGACTGGGAAAAACTTATTAATGTTGTAAAAAGCAAAGGATTTGATGGAGTTATAAGTATTGAACATGAAGATCCATTATATGAAGGCAGCGAGGAAAAGGTTAAAGAAGGATTAACTATTGGATTAAATCATCTAAAAAAATTTGTGTAAATTTTAACTTTAAAGTGAAGAAAGTGAAAAATCATGTTTCTTCACTTTAAAAGTATATAAATAGTTTTTAAGGAGGATTTTTTATGAATAAATATAGAGTTGGAATAGTAGGCTGCGGTAATATATTCCCTATGCATGCAATACCTGTAAATGCGTTAGAATGTGCAGAACTTGTAGCAGTTTGCGATATAAAAGAAGATAGAGCAAAAGAAAAAGCAGAAGAATTTAACTGCAAATATTATTTTGATTACAAAGAAATGATAGATAATGAAAATTTAGATGTAATTCATATTTGCCTGCCACATTATCTACATCCTGAAGTAGCTATTTATGCAGCAAACAAAGGAGTAAATGTTTTAACTGAAAAGCCAATGTCTATTAAACTTGAAGATGCAGAGATTATGGTTAAAACGGCTAAAGAAAATAATGTAAATTTGGGAGTCATTTTTCAAAACAGATATAATCCTGGTTCACAGCTTATAAAAAAGACATTAGAATCAGGAGAATTAGGGAAAATAATTTCTGGAAAGCTTTCTGTTACTTGGAATCGTTCTGATGAATATTATAGTAAAAGTGATTGGAAGGGTACTTGGGATAAAGAAGGAGGTGGAGTTATAATAGATCAAGCAATTCATACTATGGATTTAATGAGATGGTTTATTGATAGCGAAATCGAATATGTAGATGCTAATATAAGCAATAGGGCTCATAATATTATAGAAGTAGAAGATTCAGCAGAAGGGGTAATAAAATATAAAAATGGTGTTGTAGCTGGATTTTATGCTATTAATTACTATGGATATGATGCACCTGTTGAAATTGAACTTTATTGTGAAAATGGAATTGCTAAAATGGTTGCAGATAAAGCTTCTATAAAATTTAATGATGGAAGGGAATATATAGCAGATAATAATCCAAATGAAGTTTTCCATTATGGAAATGGAACTAAGGGATATTGGGGTGTAAGCCATATAAAGCAGATTAAAAATTATTATAATTCTTTATTAGAAGGAATACAGCCGGAAATTACAGGAGAAGAAGCTATAAAAACACAAAAAATGATTTGTGCTATTTATGATTCTGGAAAAGAGAAAAGAAGAATTAAATTTTAATAAAAACCGCCTAAGATTAGATTGTTTTCTAAATCTAGTCTTAGACGGTTTTTATATTATCCAAGTAAAAATCTATAAATAGGTATAAATATTAAACTGGCTATAGTAGTAACAGCAATCATCATTGCAGCATATTCGTAATCTGCATCGTATTCTTTGGTTACTATAGCTGTATTTGCCATTACAGGGAGAGAAGCTTGAATTACAAATACATTTTTCATTAATGAAGGAAGGGAAAAAACTAAAGAAAATATATATGTAATAAGAGGAGCTACTAAAAATCTTCCTATTAATACCCAAAATACATCTTTATCAAATTTAAAGTTCTTTAAATTTATAGAGTATATAACTATTCCTATAAATAACATTGATAAGGGAGTTGTTAAGTTACCTATATATTTGCATGTATCCATTATAAATTTTGGAAGGCTTATATTTAGCAAAATAAGTATTATAGCTATTACAAAGCCAATTAAAGGAGGGGTAAATATACTTTTTAAAGTATTTATAGAAAATATACTTTTATTATCTATTTTAGTATCTTTTTTTATAATATAAACTCCTAAAGTCCAAAATAAAATTGTGTTAGAGAAATAATAATAAAGTACATAAATAATGCTTTTTTCTCCAAACAGTGCTAAATTAATAGGAAGTCCTATAAAAATAGTATTTGAAAGAAAGAACATACATTGAAATGTACCTTTTCTTTCAGGCTTAACATTAATAATTTTTGCTATAAAAATACTTATTAGATAGCAGATTATCATAGAAATAAAAGGAACTATAATTCCTATACCAGCTTGAGAAAGACTTTCTTTACTAAAAGTATTCATCAAATTTGAAATCATGTATAATGGGAGAGATATATTTACGACCATTTTAGAAAAAAGTTTAGAAGTACTTTCATCAAACCAGCCTTTATAAGATAGTATGTAGCCAATTCCTATTATAATTATTACACTTAAAACACCTTGGATTGCATCTAATAAAATCATTTTATCACCACATTTTTTCAATTACTATACATATCCAACATAAAATCAAATTAAATATTCTACCCTTACAATAAGTTGCATACACTCATTTGAATAGATATTCAACATAAAATTAAATATAGTCTAGTAAAATAATAATATGAGTAATTAATATATTTTATTCTTGATAAAGAGAATTATTATTTTACTAGACGGCTGCATTTGTATTAAATTTTAAAAAATATATATACTAAAATTTTATTTTATTTCTACAGTAACTTCCTTCATAACTTGATCTTCTACTGGTTTTTCATTTACTGCTTTTACGTTTACTATTTTATCAACAACATCAAGACCTTCTATAACTTTTCCAAAAGCAGCATATTCTCCATCAAGAAAATTAGAATCTTTTGTTACTATAAAAAATTGTGAACCTGCTGAGTTAGGATCTTGTGCTCTTGCCATGGAAAGAACACCTCTTACATGTTTTAAATTATTTTTAAAACCATTACTTGTAAATTCTCCAGGAATAGAATAACCTGGATCTCCAGTTCCGTTACCGAGAGGATCTCCTCCTTGTATTACAAAACCTGGAACAACTCTATGAAATATTAATCCATCATAAAATTTTTCCTGAATTAAACTTACAAAATTATCTACAGTTCTTGGGGCAATATCAGGATAAAGCTCTGCTTTAATTATAGAACCATCTTCCATTTTTATAGTAACTATAGGTTTTTTACCTTCATATTTACTTTTATAATTTTCAGAAGTATATTCCTTTGCTAAAGCTTGTGATTTTTCAGCTTTTTTTACCTGTACATTATTAGCTTCATTAGATTGCGTTTGATTTTTACTTTGATTATTAGTGTTTTCTGCAGGTGATTTTGAGCAAGCACTAAAAATTAAGCAAAAACTTAATAATGTAGTAACAAATATTTTTTTAAATCTCATAAATTTCCTCCTCATGTAAAATAAAAATTCTTATAATAAGTATGTTATCAAAATAGAGAACTTTATTCAATTGATTATTTTGTATTGAATATAATATAATTTTTAAATTTTTGATTTGAGTTGTTAACTTTTTATAATTGTTTTATAATTGATACATAAACATGTTAACCGTTTATAATTTTTGCAAAGATAAATTTTTATATGTGTTACCAATTATTTAATTAAATAAATCAGCATAAATGGTTAAACGTTTTTAGATGAAAGGAGAATTTATAATGGAAAGAAAATGGTGGGAAAATAGTGTAGTTTATCAAATATATCCTAAAAGTTTTTATGATTCTAATAATGATGGAATAGGAGATATTAAAGGCATTATTTCAAAACTGGATTATCTAAAATATTTAGGAATTGATGTTATATGGTTAAGTCCAGTTTATAAAAGTCCTATGGCAGATAATGGATATGATATTTCAGATTATTATAGTATAGCAAATCAATTTGGTACTATGGAAGATATGGATAATTTAATAGAAGAAGCTAAAAAAAGAAATATAAAAATAATCATGGATTTAGTTATAAATCATACTTCTGATGAACATCAATGGTTTATAGAATCTAAATCTTCAAAAGACAACCCTTTAAGAGACTATTATATTTGGAAAGATCCTAAAGAAGATGGAAGTGAGCCTAATAACTGGGAGTCGGTTTTTGGAGGTTCGGCTTGGGAATATGATAAAACAACAAATCAATATTATCTTCATGTTTTTGCTAAAAAACAGCCAGATTTAAATTGGGAAAATTATAAAGTAAGAGAAAGTCTTTATGAAATGATAAACTACTGGTTAGATAAAGGCATTGGTGGTTTTAGAGTAGATGCTATAACATTTATAAAAAAAGGAAATGATTTTAAAGATTTACAACCAGTTGGAAATGAAAAATTAGTACCTATAGGTAAAGCGTGTTTAAACCAAAAAGGAATAGATAAATTTTTAAACGAACTTAAAGAAAAAACTTTTTCTAAATATGATATTTTTACTGTAGCAGAGGCTCCTGGAGTTCCTAAAGAAGATTTATATAAATATGCAGGCAAAAATGGATTTTTTGATATGCTTATAGAATTTGGACATGCAGATTTAGATATTGGAAGTGATGGAAGGTGGTATAAAGAAAATCCATGGACTTTGTTAGACTTTAAAAAAGCTTTAAGTGAAAGTCAGGAAGTTTATAATGAAATTGGATTCGGAGCTTTATATATTGAAAATCATGATCAACCAAGGTCTTTAAATAAATATATAAAAAAAGAAGAAGATATTAGTCCAATATCAGCAAAAATGCTTGCAATAAGTTATTTCTTTTTAAAAGGAATACCATTTATATATCAAGGACAAGAAATAGGAATGACTAATGTTAAATATGAATCAATAGAAGATTATGATGATATTGCATCTATTGGACAATATAAAAATGCACTAAATGAAGGTTTATCTAAAGAGGAAGCTTTAAGGGCAATTCATAAAAGAAGTAGGGATAATGCTAGAACTCCAATGCAATGGGATAATAGTGAAAATGCTGGGTTTACTAATGGAAAGCCTTGGCTTAAAGTTAATCCTAATTATAAATTTATAAATGTAAAATCTCAAATAAATGATAAAAATTCTATTTTGGAATTTTATAAAAAATTAATAAAAATAAGAAAAGAAAATGAAATTGCAATTTATGGTATTTATGAATTAATTCTTGAAGATAATACTTCAATTTATGCTTATACACGTACATTAGATAATAAAAAACTTCTTGTTATATGTAACTTTACTAATTCTTATGCAAATTTTAAACTTCCCTATAATATAAAATTTAAAAGAAAGAAATATATTATAGGAAACTATGATGATATTGATTCAGAAAATATAATAGATTTTAATCTTAAACCTTATGAGGCAAGAGTATATATTTTAGAAAAGTAAAATTAAAATAAAAATATAATACAAAATATTAGATTAATTATAAAAAAGCAAATATTATTTGTATGTTAATAAAATAATAATAAAGTAAGTATTAAAATTTGTCTTAAATAAATTATTTTATTGGGAAGCTTTTGGTATTAAATTATATAGGTTGAATTTTATCTTATCATAATATTATTATTTTATAAATAAATCTTGTATACAAACAATAAATTTGTATAATATTACAAATATGTATTGTTTATATACAAGATTTTTGTTATATATATATTAATCGGTTGACATTAATAATAGTGCCTAGTAAAATTATATAAGAATATATAATATTTTAAAAATTGTATAAATTATTAAAATATTATTTAATAATTATAGCACATATGTAAGTTAGTGATTTAAATATCAACCATAAAAACTAAATTTAGGCATCTATTTTTTAAATTTACGCTACTTTTAATATAAAGTAAATAAAATTAATGTGGAGGCATAATAAATATGTTTAATTATAATTATAATGATAAAATTAAATTTGAAAACAAAAAAAATGATATATTAACAGTAGGAGAATTACTTGTAGACATGATATCATTAGATTACGACGATAATTTTGAATGTAATACTTATAATAAGTTTTTTGGAGGCTCTCCTTCTAATATTGCAATGAATGTAAAAAAATTAGGCATTAATTCTTTAGTTGCATCAGCAGTTGGAAAAGATGGATTAGGGAAATTTTTAATTAATCATTTAAAGAAAAGAGATATAAATACAGATTGTATTCAAGAAGTTGATTATGCAACGAGTATGGTTTTAGTTACAAAAAGTAAGGCAACTCCTACTCCTATATTTTATAGAGAAGCTGACTATCATTTAGAATATAATGATAAGCTTGAAGAAGCAGTAAAAAATTCTAAAATAGTTCATTTTTCATGTTGGCCAATATCAAGAATACCATCACGCAATACTATAAATAAAGTTATAGAAGAAGCTAAAAAAAATAATGTTATGATATGCTTTGATCCTAATTATCATCCAATGCTATGGGAAAAAGGAGAAAATGGGGTTGAGTATATAAAATCTATAATTAAATATGTTGATATTATTAAACCTTCTGAGGATGATGCAGAAAGATTATTTGGATCTGACACACATGAAAATCAGATTAAGAAATTTTTAAATCTTGGAGCAAAATTTGTAATAATGACACTTGGTAAAGATGGCGCTATAGCTTCAAATGGAGAAGAAATTATTAAATTTAATACTTTAGCTAAAGAAGTTGTAGATACTACAGGGGCTGGAGATGCTTTTTGGTCAGGATTTTATACTGCAATTATAAAAGGATACACTATAAAAGAAGCATTAAATTTAGGGTTTGCAGTAAGCGCTTACAAATTAAAATATACAGGAGCAGTAGTAAATCTTCCAAGTCTTGAAGAAATAAAACAAATTTATAATCTTTAAAGTTTTAGATATCTTATAGATTATTTATTATATTTGTGAAAGGAGAAATTGAACATGCCAGTAAAAAATAAAGTACAACTTATAACGTACCCTGATTCATTAGGAGGAGATTTAAAAACTTTAAATAAAGTACTTTTGAAATATTTTTCGGATATTTTTAAAGGAGGAGTTCATATTTTACCTCCGTTTCCTTCTTCTGGCGACAGAGGCTTTGCACCTATAACTTATTTAGAAATTGAACCTAAGTTTGGTACTTGGGAAGATATAAAAGCAATTGGGGAAAATTTTGATATAATGGTTGATCTTATGGTAAATCATATTTCAAGACAATCTAAATATTTTCAAGACTTTTTAAAAAAGGGAAGGAAATCAGAGTATGCTGATTTGTTTATAACTTTAGACAAGATTTGGCCTAATGGGAAACCAGTAAAAGAAGATATAGAAAAAATGTTTCTTAGAAGGGAAAAACCATATTCTACTTTTATAATTGAAGAAACAGGTAAAGAAGAAAGTGTTTGGACTACTTTTGGGAAAACTGATCCTTCAGAACAGATTGATTTAGACATTAAATCAGAAAAAGTTAAAAAACTTTTAGAAGAATTTTTTATAAACTTTAATAAAAATAACATTAAGCTTGTAAGATTAGATGCAGTAGGATATGTAATTAAAAAACTTGGAACAAGCTGCTTTTTTGTAGAACCTGAAATATATGAATTTCTTAATTGGATAAAATCATTAGCTGATTCTTTAAAAATAGAACTGCTTCCAGAAGTTCATGCACATTATTCTATACAGTATAGATTATCTGAACATGGATTTTGGATATATGATTTTATTTTACCTTATACTATTTTAGATGCACTTATAAACAAATCTAGTGAAAAGCTTTTAAATTATATTAAAACAAGACCAAGTAAACAGTTTACAATGCTTGACTGTCATGATGGTGTTCCTGTTAAACCCGATATGGATGATTTAATAGATACAAAAGAAGCTAGAAAAGTAGTTGATATATGCCTTAAAAGAGGTTCAAATTTAAGTTATATTGTATCTGATGAACATAAAGATCCAGATGGTTTTGATGTTCATCAAATTAGAGGAACATATTATTCAATGCTTAACTGTGATGATGATGCATATTTAGCAGCTAGAGCTATACAATTATTTGTACCAGGAATTCCTCAAATATATTATGTAGGGTTACTTGCTGGAGAAAATGACTTTAAAGCTGTAGAAAAAACTGGTGAAGGACGTGAAATTAACCGTCATAATTTTACTTTAGAAGAAATTGAAAAATCACTTGAAAAGCAAGTTGTACAAAGATTATTAAAACTTATAAGATTTAGAAATGAATATCCAGCTTTTGACGGAGAGTTTAAAGTTTTAGATTCTAAAAATAATGAAATTCGTCTTTCTTGGCAAAAGGATGAAAAATATTGTATACTATTTATAGATTTAAGAACTAATAAATCTGTAGTAGATTATGTTGATGAAAACAATAATGTGGTAAAATATTTTATATAGGGTGAGGATTTTTATGGCTACTATAAAAGATGTTGCACGAATAGCAGGAGTAACGGTAACAACAGTTTCAAGAGTTTTAAATAATAGAGGATATATAAGTGAAGCAACTAGGAAAAAAGTATATGATGCAATGGAAGAATTAAATTATCAGCCTAATGAGATAGCTCGTTCTTTGTTTAGAAGAAAATCTAATATTTTAGGGCTTATAGTACCTAATGTATCTCATCCATTCTTTGCAGAATTTGCAAATTATGTAGAATACTATGCATATGAAGCTGGATATAAGGTTCTTATATGTAATTCTTATCAAGACAGCGTTAAAGAAAAAGATTATGTTGAAATGATTAAAAGAAATCAGGTAGATGGAATAATAATGGGAAGTCATACTTTAGAAACTTCAGAATATTTAATTCCAGAACTTCCCATAGTAGCCCTTGATAGAAATTTTGGGAATAATATACCTTTTGTTACATCGGATAATTATCAAGGGGGATTATTAGCTACGAACCTCTTAATAGATAAAGGCTGCAAAAAACTTGCACATATAAGCGGGCCGCTAGAGCTTAGTACTCCAGCTAATAAACGTTATCAAGCCTTTATAGATGTAGTAAATTCTAAAGGTGTTGATTATATTATAAAAGAAGCAAAGCTTGATATATTTGAAAGTTATGAAAAGTTAGCATATAGTTTATTAAATGAGCATCCTGATATAGATGGGATTTTTGCAAGTAGTGATATGATAGCTGCATCTATAATACATGTGGCTAATTCAATTGGGAAAAAGATACCTGATGACTTAAAAATAGTAGGTTATGATGATATTAACCTTTCTTATTTAATAGTTCCTCCATTAACAACTATAAAACAGCCAATTAAAGAAATGGGAGAGCTATCAGTAAAGCTTTTAATTGAACAAATAGAAGAAAAGAAAAAAACTGCTATAGAAAATATTCTTCCTATAAGTTTAGTAGAAAGAAAAACCACATAAATAAATTTAAAAAGTTTAATTTAATAAGCAAAAGCTTTTATAATGCTTTTGCTTATTAAAAATTTTGTGCAAACGATTGACAAAGATTTAAACAAGGTGTAATATAATTCTGTAAAGTAAAATTAAACTTAAAATCTAAATATAATATAATTTAATATTTAATATTTAATTTGGGGATATTAACATATAAAACATATAAAAATTTTATTTTATTGACAATAAAGGAGTGCAGATAATGAATAAAAAATGGTGGAAGGAAGCGATATGTTACCAAATATATCCTCGAAGTTTTATGGATTCTAATGGAGATGGAATAGGTGATTTAAAAGGTATTATTTCTAAATTAGATTATATAAAAGATTTAGGAGTAGATGTAATTTGGATTTGCCCTATATATAAATCACCTAATGATGATAATGGCTATGATATTAGCGATTATCAAGATATAATGGATGAATTTGGAACAATGAAAGATTTTGATTTTCTTTTAGATGAAGCTCATAAACGTAATATGAAAATAATATTAGATTTAGTTATTAACCATACAAGTGATGAACATCCATGGTTTTTAGAATCTCGCTCTTCAAAAGATAACGATAAGCGTGATTGGTATATTTGGAGAGATGGCAAAAATGGGAAAGAACCTAATAATTGGGAAAGTATTTTTGGTGGTTCTGCTTGGGAATATGATGAAAAAACTGATCAATACTATTTACATATATTTTCCAAAAAACAGCCTGATTTAAATTGGGAAAATAAAGATATGCGTAAAGCTGTATATAATATGATTAATTGGTGGCTTGATAAAGGAATTGATGGTTTTAGAATAGATGCTATTAGTCATTTAAAAAAAGAAGAAGGTTTAAAAGATATACCCAATGAAAAAGGATTAAAATATGTACCAAGTTTTGATAAGCATATGAATGTAGAAGGCATACATGAATATTTAGAAGATATAAAAAAGAATACATTTTCTAAATATGACATTATGACAGTTGGAGAAGCAAGCGGAGTTAATGTTGATGAGGCACCCCTTTGGGTAGGAGAAGAAAAAGGCAAATTTAATATGATATTTCAATTTGAACATTTAAAATTATGGGATAATGAAGGCAATAAAAAACCTGATATTAAAGCATTAAAAAATATTTTATCAAAATGGCAAAAAGGACTTGAAAATAAAGGATGGAATGCTTTATTTATTGAAAATCATGATTTGCCTCGTGCGGTTTCTACTTGGGGAGATGATAAAAAGTATTGGAGAGAAAGTGCAACTTCTTTAGCAGCCATGTATTTTATGATGCAAGGTACACCTTTTATATATCAAGGTCAGGAAATTGGTATGACTAATGTTAAATTTGAAAATATAGAAGATTATAATTGTGTAAGTACTAAAAATATGTATGTTTTAAAAAGAGAAGAAGGTGTACCACATGAAAAAATAATGGAAATTATATGGGCATCTTCAAGAGATAATTCTCGTACTCCAATGCAATGGAATAGTTCGCTTAATGCTGGATTTTCCACAGGAAAACCTTGGCTTAAGGTAAATCCTAATTATTTAAAAATTAATGTAGAATCTCAAGAAAAAGATCCTGATTCAATACTTAATTTTTATAAAAAAATGATTTCATTAAAAAAACAAAATCCATTATTTATATATGGCACTTATGATTTAATTTTAGAAGAAGATGAACAAATTTATGCATATACTCGCACTTTAAATAAAGAAAAAGCTGTTATTATATGTAATTTAACAGAAAAAGAAGCTATTTACGATTACAATGATATTGAATTGTTTTATGAAGAATTAATATTAAATAATTATCCTGTTAAAGAGCATAAAAAAACTACTAAATTAATATTAAACCCCTATGAAACAAGAATTTATTTAAAAAGATAAAAATTTTTTTAATATTTAAAAAAATATAGAAAAAAATATGTGAAACGCTTGACATATTATGAAAAAGAATGTATAATCAAATCATGGTAAACGTATAAAACCCAAATTCAAAATTAACGGAGGGAAAAATATGAAAAAGTTCTTATCAATTAGTTTAGCATTAGCACTTACAACATCATTAGCAGCTTGTACTCCAAAACAAAAAACTGCTGAAGAAGATAAATCCAATGGTAAAGTTTCAATTATCATAACAAATGGTAAAGGAGAAATTGCAAACCAATTTACACAAGCAGCAAAAGATTTTATGGCATCAAATCCAGATATAAATGTTGAAGTACATTCAGTAGCTGTTGGAGATCCTGTAAATATACTTGATAAGCTTACATCATCAGGTAAAACTGTTACACTTGCAATGGTAGAACCAAGTTCTGTATTAGGTAAATATAAAGATTTTGGTATAGATCTTTCAGATCAAAAATGGAACCAAGATACAGTTTATGGATTTAAAAATGCAGAGGGTAAAGTTGTAGGATTCCCATTTGCAATTGAAGGTTTCGGACTTGTTTATAATCAAAAAGTACTTGATAAAGCAGTTGGAGGTACTTTTGATCCATTTACAATAAATACACGTGATAAACTTAAAGATCTTCTTGATAAAATTAAAGCTTCAGGAGTTAAATATCCAGTAGCTTATCAAACAGAAGATTGGTCAGTAGCTAATCATTATAGCTCACAGTTTCTCAATCAAGCTGAAGATCCAAATAAATTGGTATCAGATATTATAGAAGGTAAATTTGACTTTGCATCAAATCCAGTATGGAATGGATATTATGATACATTAGACCTTTTAACTTCAAAAGAATACAATAAATATGGAGAACGTCCTCTTGGAAAATACTATGATGACGCACATTTATCAGTAGGTAAAGGAGAATCCGCTATATTATTCAATGGAAACTGGGCTTATGATTCACTTAAAGCAGTTGCAGATGAAAAATTTGGATTTATACCTGTACCTGTAGATAATAACCCAGATAATCCTTTAAACAATAAAATTACTGCTGGACCAACTCAAGTATTTTTAATAAACAAAAAAGCTACTGCAGCTCAACAAGAGGCAGCAAAGAAATTCCTTAATTGGTTAGTATATGATAAGGCTGGTCAAGATTTTGTAGTAAATAAATGTCAAATAATTTCTGCATTTAAGAATAATCCTAATAAAGTAACTAATCCTTTAGGCGTAGCTATTGCAAATGCTATAGAAAAGGGTAAAACAATGCCTTTTAGCACAAACTATGTAGTAACTTCTGAATATCAAAATATACTTGGACCTCATGTTCAAAAATATATTGATAAAAAAGAAACTCGTGCAGAATTAGCAAAGAATTTTGCAGACTACTATAAGACAAAAAAACAATAAAATAAGTTATAATAACTTTAATTAGATGGGTGAGTCTAAAATTCACCCATCAGTTTTATAAAAAATTATTTTTGCAGCACATAAGTTTTACTAAATATAGAAGTGGAGGTAGCCTATGATTTCAGAAAAAAAACCGTTAAAAAAACTTGGTGAGCAAATGTTTTTTACATTTCCTACGATGTTTGTTTTTACTATTACAGTATTAATTCCTTTTATATATGGTATTTATCTAACATTTATGAAAATGGAAACAGTTATAAGCACTCCTGAATTTGGAGGACTTATTAACTATAAAGCAGCAATTAAAGATCCTCTTTTTTGGAGTTCAATGAGATTAACTGTTAAATATGTTATAATTTCAATAATACTTGTTAATGCTCTTGGATTTCTTCTTGCATATCTTGTTACTTCAGGAGTAAAGGGGCAAAACTTTTTTAGAACTTCTCTTTTTACTCCTAATCTTATAGGAGGATTAGTACTTGGATATATATGGCAGTTTATTTTTGTCCAAAGTTTACCAAGCATTGGGGAGAAGTTAGGAATTGAGATGTTAAGGCTTGGATGGCTTGGAGATGAAAAATTAGCATTTTGGGCCATAGTTATTGTTACAGTATGGCAGATGGCTGGCTATATGATGATTATTTTTATTGCAGGATTAGTAAATATTCCAAAAGATGTTATAGAAGCTTCAACTATTGATGGGGCTAATGGCTGGCAAAGACTTATAAAAATTACAATACCATTAATGAGACCGGCTTTTGTAATAACTATGTTTATGACATTAAAAAATACATTTATGGTATATGATATAAACTATTCTTTAACTGGCGGCGGTCCTTTTAACAGTACTATGATGGTAACCATGAATATAGTTAATAAAGCTTTTATTGAAAATAATTATGGTATGGGACAGGCTGAAGCAATTATTTTATTTGTAATAGTAGCTATAATTTCTGGAATTCAAGTTTATCTTGGTAAGAGAGGAGAGCTGGAAGCATAATGGCAAATAGAAAATTATTATCTAAAATTTTAACTTATATAATTCTAATAATTTCTTTTATAACATTTGTATTTCCATTCTTTTTAATGATTGTAAACTCATTTAAAAGTAATGGAGAAATATTAGAAAATCCATTTGCTTTGCCTCAAACTTACAATTTTGATCACTTTGCAGAAGTAATACAAAAAATGAATTTTCTTACCACATTTACAAACAGTCTTATAATTACTGTTATAAGTACTGCATTAATACTATTATTTTCAGCTATGACAGCTTATTACTTAGTAAGAAATAATAATAAGTTTAATAATATATTTTTTTCAATATTAGTAGCTTCTATGATAATACCTTTTCAATCTATAATGATACCTTTGATGTATATATATGGAGCTAGATTAAATTTAATTGATACTATACCAATTCCTTTATTAATAGTTTTCTATGCAGGATTTGGAAGTGCACTTTCAGTTTTTATATTTCATGGATTTATTAAATCTATTCCTCTTGAACTTGAGGAAGCTGCATTAATTGATGGATGTGGACGTAAGAGAACTTTCTTTAGTATAGTACTTCCTATGTTAAAACCAACAGCAGTTACTATTGCTATACTAAATGTAATGTGGATATGGAACGACTATTTACTTCCTTCTCTTATATTAAATAAACCAGAATTATATACTATGCCAATACAAATGAAAGTATTTAATGGTACGTATATGAACAACTGGGAGTTATTAATACCAGCATTATTGCTTACAATTTTACCTATACTTATAGGATACTTTATTGCACAAAAACAAATTATTGAAGGTGTAATGCAAGGATCAATAAAATAATTTTAAAATATAATAATAAAAAAGCTGCAGCCTAAAATAAAATTTATTTAGACTGCAGTATTTTTATATGCTATATAAAAAACTTAATTATATGTTAGTTTTATTAAATTATATTTTTGCACTATTTAATAATTCTTTTAAAGTTTTAGCAGAATATTTTAGCTTATTAAGCTCTTCTTTATTTAAAGGTACTTCTAATACTTTTTTTACACCCGATAAACCAACGATAGAGGGTATTCCAAGATAAATATCATCTATTCCATATTCTCCTTTTAAAAGAGTAGAAACAGTTAAAATAGAATTCTCATCTCTTATAATTGCTTCAACTATACGTCTTATTGCTAATGCAACTGCATAGTAGGTAGCACCCTTTTTTTCAATAATTTCGTAAGCTGCATTTTTTACTGATTTATGAATATCCTCTTTCCTTTCACCGCCGCATTTTTTGCATATATTTTTGCAAAATTCATCCATACTCATGCCAGCTATATTTGTAAGGCTCCAAGTAGCTATTTCGGAATCTCCATGTTCACCTATTATATAAGTATGAATATTTCTTGCATCAATTCCTGAATTTTCACTAAGAATATATTTAAGCCTTGAAGTATCTAAAACAGTACCTGAACCAATAACTCTTTCTTTGGGAAAACCTGAAAGCTTATAAGTTATATAAGTTAAAATATCAACAGGATTTGAGACTACAAGAAGTATTGAATTAGGACTATATTTTACTACTTCAGGAACAATAGATTTAAATATAGATAAATTTCTTCCTACTAAATCTAATCTTGTTTCGCCAATCTTCTGGGCAGCACCTGCAGTAATAATAACTATATCTGAATCTTTAGTATCTTTATAATCGCCAGCTTTTATATCAACAGGTTTAACAAAGGATACACCATGAGATAAATCCATAGCTTCTCCCTCAGCCTTATCTTTATTTATATCAACTATAACTATTTCCGAAGCAGTTCCACTCATCATTAAAGCAAAAGCAGTAGTTGAACCTACAAAACCGGAACCTATAATTGATATCTTAGTACCTTTATATCTCATAAACAAACCCTCCTAAAATTATTTATTAATAAATTACAAATATAAAATTTTAAATTTAATTTAGCTATATAGTAAAACAATAATTATATTTTATAAAAATATTTCAGTCTTGAATTATTGTTTTCTATTTAGTTTTCATGTAATAGATATAATTAATAATATCTATTAATTAATATCTATATTACAAATTAAATTATAAAGTTATAATGCTATAAATACTGTGATTATAATCAAATTATAAATAATAAAAATTTAGTTTTCATTGAAGAGTTTACCCTTTTATAAAGAAAATTATTTTATGTTTATATTGATATTTAATATCTTAATTGATATAGTTTATATCATAGTAATAAATAAAAATGGGTGGTGCTTTATGATAAAATGGGATGAAAAATATGCTTTAGGTATTGAAATGATAGATGAGCAACATAAGAAATTATTTGAAATAGCAGAAAGAGCTTATAATTTATTAAAAAATGAATTTAAAATAGACAAATACGACGACATTGTAGATATATTAAAAGAACTTAAAGATTATACTGTATTTCATTTTAATTTTGAAGAACAATATATGATTAGTATAGGATATAAAAAATACTTATCTCATAAAGTTTATCATGAAGATTTTGTTAATACTATAAACAATATAGACTTAAATAGCATTGATACTAATCAAGATGAATCTATTATGGAAATACTTAATTTTATAGTAAATTGGATAAGTGAACATATATTAGAACATGATAAATTAATAGCACTTTACAAAAAAGATTAAATTTATTTTTTACGTTGAATATATATATTAATTTTTAATATATAGAAAGGATGATTAAAACCATGAGCATTGCAGATAAACAGTATTTAAGTTTAGTTAGAGATATATTAGATAATGGATATTATGAAAAAGAAAATAGGACAGGTATACCAACATATAAGCTTCCTCATAAAATGTTTCAATTCAATTTAGAAAAAGAATTCCCTATACTTACAACAAAATTTGTTGCTTTTAAGACTGCTGTAAAAGAGCTTCTATGGATATATAAAGATCAATCTAATGATGTTAGAAAACTTCAGGAGCAAAATGTACATATATGGGATGAATGGATGAAGGAAGATGGAACTATAGGTACTGCTTATGGATGGGTAGTTAAAGAATATAATCAAATAGATAAACTTATTGAAGGTTTAAAAAAAGATCCTCAAGGCAGAAGACATATTATGAGTCTTTGGCAAATACCACATCTTGATGGTGGAACGCTTCATCCTTGTGCCTTTATGACCATGTGGGATGTAACAGATGGAAGATTAAACTGTATGCTTGTTCAGCGTTCTATGGATGTACCTCTTGGAGGACCTTTTAATATGACTCAATATGCAGTTTTGGTTCATTTAATAGCTCAAGTAACAGGTTTAAAACCAGGATTATTTACTCACGTTATAAATAATGCTCATATTTATGAAAATCAAGTAGAAGGAATGAGACTTCAGCTTACAAGAGAAAATGAAGCTTACGATGCACCTAAACTTTGGATAAATCCAGAAATTAAAAATTTTTATGATTTTACTATAGATGATATAAAGCTTATTGATTATAAATATCATCCAGCTATAAAAATGGAGGTGGCAGTTTAAGTGCTGAGCTTTGTAGTTGCTATTGCAAATAATAATGTTATAGGTAAAAATGAAGAAATGCCTTGGCACCTTCCTAATGATTTAAAAAGGTTTAAAGAGATAACTCTTTCTAAAAGCAAAACTATAATTATGGGAAGAAAAACTTTTGAATCTTTAAAAAAAATTCTTCCAGGAAGAAAACATATAGTTCTTACACAAAACAAAAATTATAAAATTGAAAATGAAAATGTAGAAGTTATATATAGTATTGATGATATTATGAAATATGTAGATTCTAATGAAGAGTATTTTGTCATAGGGGGAGCTCAAATTTTTAATAGTCTTTTTCCTTATGCAAAAAAGATATATTTAACAGAAATCTATGAAAACTTTGAAGGAGATGCCTTTTTTCCACAATATGATAAATCAAAGTGGAATATTATAGAAAGAAAAGAAGGCATGATTGATGAAAAAAATAAATATAAACATACTTTTTTAACCTTAGAAAGAGCTTGAATTAAAATGTTTTGTTATTTTTTATCAATATTTTTCATATATTAATACAAATTTAAATTATAAAAGAAAGCTGCCTATATGGCATCTTTTTCTTTACTATTTGCAACATATAATTTTATTAAAATTGTTAAGTATTGTTTATATTAAGGATACATAATAATTAAATTAATTAGTGAGGATGGAATCTTATGAAACCAGATTTAGATAAGATTATTAATAATAAAGATATAACTAAATTAGAATATCAAGTATTAGAATATATAGTAAATAATATAAATAATGTTATAAAGCTTGGGGTTAGAGGAGTTGCAAAAGAAAACTTTACATCAACATCAACAGTCATGCGACTTGCTAAAAAACTTGGATATGATGGCTTTATAGATATGGTATATAATTTTATGCCTATGATAAGTAATGAAATTAAATCTGTTCGTAAAGAAGTAGATGTTATTAAAGGTATAGATTTAGATAATCTTCTTCAGTATATATCTGATGAAGATGTAGATGATTTTGTAGATATATTGATGAATGTAAAAAATAAAGTTATATTTGTTTACGGAACTGGATTTTCAAGGTTACCAGCTGAATATTTAAGTAATAGACTTCTTATAATAGGGAAAAAAAGTATATTTTCAAGTGGTGGAGATTCTATAGGAATTTTTGAAAATCATTTAGAAGACATGCAGGTTTTAGTTGTAGTATCAAAATCTGGAGAAACTAAGCTTGTTCTTGATAAAGTAAATTCAGCTAAAAAAAGAGGAATTAAAGTGATTTCAATTACAAGAGAAATCGAAAATAGTATCGCTAGATTAGCAGACATAAGTTTTAAAATTTTTGATATGAATAAGTTAGATGATAAAAATTATTATCCAAATACTTTTTTTCCAAACGTATATATGTTTATAGAATATATTATATTTAAATATTTTAAAAAATCAGATAAATGTAAATGATAACATGTTGTTTTATGAGATAACATGTTTTTTTATGTTTGAAAACTATTTTTTTATGAAAACGATGTTAATATAATAAAACTATAAAAGTTATATTAACAATTAAAAAATAAATTAATGAGGAGGCTAATTTATGAAAAAAAAAGTTTTAGATGCAATGCAACAGTTTTCAAAAGGTATGTTTGTACCTATTCTTATTCTTCCAATTGCAGGTCTTTTAATTGCTTTGGGTAATGTACTTACAAATGTAAAGCTTGCAGCATTATTACCATTTATGAAAAATCCTATAATATACGGATTTGGAAAGATGTTGTCAGGTTCTTTAGTATCCATATTAACAAATTTAGGGCTCATATTTTGTGTTGGTCTTTCAATAGGACTAGCTAAAGAGAAAAAGTCTCATGCAGCATTCACAGCAATATTATCTTATGCAAGATATGTCAAAAGTAGATTCACAACACTCTGATCCATCATGGCTAAAGACTTGGGGAAATATTAAATACTTAGTTGAAATGTTTCCAGAATATTTACCTAACCCATATATGCAGTATTATTTATTATCTGACTATATAGTTGGTCATGCTAATAAGGTGAAAACAAGAGCGAATGAAGTTATGGAAGGAAGGGAAAAAAAATTATTTGATGCAGTTGATAAATATATTGCAACTGGGAAATTAGATAAAAATGCTTTTTATGTAGGTGTACATGGCCAATTTATAGTTGATGTTGCTATGTCATTAGCTTTCAATTTAAGAAAAAGATTTTTAGTTATAGTTGAAAATAAAGGAGCAATATCTAATATACAAAGTGATGCAATGGTTGAAGTACCAGCATATATTACTTCAAATGGACCAGAAGTAGTAAGAATTGGAGAAATACCGACTTTTTATAAAGGTTTAATTGAGCAGCAATTAGCATCAGAAAAGTTACTTGTAGATGCAGCAATTGAAGGTTCATATATGAAAGCATTAATGGCTTTAACAATGAACAAAACAGTTAAATCTGCTTTTCAAGCCAAACATATACTTGATGACCTTATTGAAGCAAATAAAGATTATTGGCCAAAACTTCAATAATAAATTAAGTTATATAATAAAGCTTTTAGTTATAAATAGAAAAAACAAAACCTCCGATGTAAAATTAGTAGTAGGTTCGCCGACCACAACTAAAGATACAAAGGAGGTATATCCAATATGGATAATAGTAGTTTAGCACATAGCAAATGGAATTGTAAATATCATATAGTTTTTGCCCCAAAGTATAAAATACAAATAATTTATGGAAAAATCAAAGCTGATATAGGAGTGGATTATCAACACTTTTTTTGTACAATTATTATTCGGTCATTTTTGCTAGACTATATTCTACAGAAGTCATATAATTTAATGAACTATGAATACGTTTATAGCTATACCATAACACGTAACCTCTTAAATCTTTTTTTTATTCTTCTAATCCTCTATCAGTATTGAATACTTTTACTTTAGTTAAATTTATATTAGTGCTCATAAATGATTCATAAACTAACTCAGCATCTTTTTTATCACCTACTGAATAACCTATTATTTCTCTGTTAAAGAGGTTGATTAATAAACATATATAATTATAATGCCATTTACCAGCAACATTAACAATGAAATGGAGGTTGAAGCAGTGGTTGAATAAGATGAAAATAGATTTCAATAAATAGATCATTTGATAAATATATGACGAATATTGTAAAAATATAGAATATGAAAATTATTGACATTTTTGTAATAGGGGGGGTAACATTATAAATGTAGACAAGTTATTTATATTACTATGATAGTACATTCATATGATACACATCCTCTATATGTCTTGTGAAATCTTGCTCTACCAAACTTACAAGCATATATAGGCATTCTGTCTACGATTCTAAAATAATCATAATGATATCCAAAACATTTTGTGAGTTTATGTCTTATTAGTTCTATGGTTTTATGCAATGGCCTACGGGTTCTGTTGAATTTAGTTTGACTACAGAAGCTTGAAAATAATTCTTTTAAATTCTTTTTGCAATAGGCAACCCAAGCATTCTCTGAATCATAGCACTACAGTTGGTAGAGTTAATGGTAAAGGTTACATAAGTTATCAAACAAAAGCAACTAGCAGTCATAGGAGACTATTCTATAATAAATAGTCTCCTATTTTAAATATTGAGACTTGGAGGAATACGATGAGGCTATACTTGAATTCTATAAAAAGACAAATGATGCCTGTGCTAATTACGAGTGTAATATATGTTGCTGCTTTATTGCTATTAATAGCGTATTATAACTCTAATAGCATGATATATTATAAAATAAGCCCATATGAATATGCTTCAGAACCAATAGACTTTTTCTTTGGATTGATTGTAAGTTTACCATTCGCCTTTGGCATATTTTTTATGAAAAAAGATAATTTTTTAGAATATGTACCTCTGCGAATGTCCAAGGGTAAATATTTATTTATACAAATAACTTCTTCAATTATAATGTGTTTTACTATGGTATTTTTAGTAAATGTTGTTGGTGTGACATTCTCTAATGTAATTGCAGATGTGATAGAGGTAGGGGATAAACCAACTTTAATGGGCTATCTTCTTGGAGAAATGCAAATGGTGAATCCCATTGCTTTTGGAATAATATGGTCATTACAAAAAGCGTTTATAGGAATATTGATTTGCTTATTTGCGCAGATATCGGCACTTTATATAGAAAATTTATTTTTAGCTTTACTTACGCCATTTGTATATGTTCTTTTAGAAAATTTCTTTACTTCAATATTAGGTTTATCAAAATACAGTCTAACAACAACATTTGTTCTAAACCGTCTAAAACCTGATGCAATGAAATTTAGTAACATATGTATGGGTATCCTTGTTTTCATAACAATTATCATAATTACTTGGGTGGTGTTAAGAGGTAGTTATGAAAGGGAAAAATAAGAGATTCATTTTTAGAATATTTAGTGAAAATAAAATTTTGCTCCTTATAAATTTTTTTGTTTTGTGTTTTATTTGTGGGCGTGAATTAAAATATTTTAAAAATATAAACATGGGAGTTTGGGGTTATATAATGATAATTCTCACAAACCATTATTATGTATTATACTGTGTACTACCAATTCTATTTATTGTTATTGCAAAACATATAAAAGGTATTAGTCAGATAGAAATCATAAGATATAGAAATTCATTCCACCAAATCAGAAGTACTGTTAATGAATACATTCAGTGGTTATTTGTATATTTTATTTTACACTTGTTAATATTATTTGTTATTGGAATTGGAACATTTGGATTGAACTTTCAATTAAAAGCCATTGATTTAACAGGTTATAATGAATTGATTTTGCTTTTAAACAAGTATATAGAAAATTTTCACAGCCCGTATATCGCTATAATTTCCATTATTTTATATTATATTTTTGGATTTATGGTATTATTGTCGTTGCTCTCTTATGTTAATTATAGATTTGGATATAAGAAAGTAATAGTTGTTTCCGTTATTGTTTATGTTATGACATTCATAGGTTTTAAAACAGAACTTAAAACAATATTACCTGTAGTTTGTTTTAATAATTTTATACTGCTTCACCATGGATTGTTTGTAAACGGTATTGCAAAATTTATATTAGTGATTTTGTTTGGCTTAGGAGTAGTAATGTTTTGCTTTGGTAAAAAAATAAAGCATTCTGGGTTTAATTCATTTATCATTACAAGAAAAGAAAAAATAATAACCTTAAGCATTGTGCTTGTTTTGATATTATTAGAAATATTTCGTAGTTTTAATATAAGAGATGTAATGTTGACCACTATGTTTGGAATAAGTGAAAACTCTATATCTTTTATAGGTTGGATGAGATTAACGATTATGTATATGCTACCTCTGTTTTTTATTGGAATTGCAGATAGTAGGGTGGAAAGATATAGTCAAGCGCCAATTTTAATTAGATTTAAGAATAAAGCATCCTTTGAATATGCATTTTCAAAGGAATATATTAAATACATTTGTTTGTATACATTGAGCTTATTCATTATAGGAAATCTGACATTTCATTTAGGAGGATCCACAAATGTTGGTGATTACCTATTTGAAACATTTGGAATTGCATTTACTAATAAAATATTAAATATTTACCTTAGTATTTTCTTTATAAATTTACTTTTTGAGTTTGTTATTTTTGAAATTTTAAATAACTTTATAAATGATGTAGGAACTGTTATTTTGATGTTGTTAGTTAAGTTTATCTTTTTCCTTGCACCACAAATAAACTATTTAAATATTAATTTTGGTATCATTAACTTGTATGATAATGTTAATTCAATCGGAAAATTGTGCTTCAAAACGAGCATTTTAATAGTAGCTATTTTGGCATATTATATCTTTTTGTATGTGAGGAGGGTAAAACATGTCAATAATTGAGATCAAGAATATATGTAAAAAATACAAGCAAAATGTCTTATATGATGATGCATCATTGCGAATTGAAGCTGGAAAAACTATAGGCATTGTTGGAGGTAATGGAACAGGAAAGAGCGTTCTATTTAAAATAATAGCAGGTTTAGAATATGCAGATGAAGGGGAAGTATATGTTAGAGGAAGAAGAGTAGGTAAGGACTTAAATTTCCCTGAAGACGTTGGACTATTTGTTAATCAACCTGGATACATTGACTTTTATGATGGGTTTACAAATTTAAAATTATTAGCTGATATACAAGGGAAGATATCTGATAATGATATAAAAACATGTATGAAAAAAGTTGGATTAGATCCAAATGATAAGACAAGAGTAAAAAACTATTCTTCTGGAATGAAACAAAAATTAGGTATTACGCAAGCAATAATGGAACATCAAGATATAATAATGCTAGATGAACCATTTAACGCACTTGATTTTCAAACCAATGTTGAAGTTTTGTCAATATTATCAAACTTAAAAAAAGAAGGTAAAACAATTTTATTAACTTCACATCAACATGAGTATTTAGAAAAAGTATGTGACGAGATTTATATGATTTTGAACAAGAAATTAGTTCATTTTGATGATAAATTGAAAAATACATATTTTTCTATTTTTACTAAATAACAATAATACAATAAACAAAAAACAATTAAGAATTGGAATACAGCAAAAAACTGATTCCAATCTTTGGAACCTTTTTAACAGATGGCTCTTTTAATATTTAGATAATGTATCCATAATATTTAATTTGGACTATCTAAGTGTGCTACGCACTAAAAACATGGAATAATAAACCTAAATATGCATAAGTAGGAATTATTTTTTATTTAGCACAACAGGTTAATTTATATTTTAAAAATTTAATATAAATTAATTATACATAAATGCTATAATTAAGTAAATTATAGAAAATGTTTGAAAGGGGTTAAAATATGGAATTTAGTTTAGTAAAAATAGAAACTTTTATACCGGAGGAATATGTTAATAACCTTCGTGAAGAATTAAACAAAATAGATGCTTTAACAGTTGACGGTATTTATGATTACTGTATGGCAGTTTCAAAGGTAAAAGGTTCTTGGAGACCTCTTAAAGATGCAAATCCTTTTAAAGGAGAAAGAGGGGAAATATGTGAAGTTGAAGAGGTAAAAGTAGAATTTACTTGCAAGAAAGAGATTTACAAAAAAGCTGTAGAAACTATAAAAAAGGTACATCCTTATGAAAAACCTGTGATTAATGTTATGCCTGTAATTACAATTGATGAGTTTTAATTAGAAAAGTTTTATATACTAATATGCTAATATAGTGATTAAAAAACTAAAAAATTTAATATTTATTAAAAACTTAATTTAAAAAATAAATATTAAGGGAAGTTAATGATTTCCCTTAATATTATGATGAACAATATTAAAATAAAGATAAAAATTTTAATAATTTCCGTAAAATTTTAAAATTTCTATTGCTAAGTCTTTTTTTGTAATTCGTCTATCCATAGCTTGTTTTTCAATAAATTTATGTGCTTGTGCTTCTGACATGTTTAAATATTCAATAAGAACACATTTAGCTCTATCAACGAACTTTATATCTTCGATTTTCTTTTGCAGCTTAGTATTTTCATCTTTTAAACCACGTATTCTGTTATGAGCAGCTGTCATTAATTTTAAAGCATTCCAAAAGATTTGACGATTAATAGGCTTTGATATAACAAATACACCAAAATCTTCTACCTTTGCAGAAACTTCATCTGCAATTTCACTTTTTACAATTAACATTACCTGCATTAAATTTGTATTTATTATATTTATTGCAAGATCCGTTCCAAATTCATCAGATAATGGGGCATTGATAATGCATAAATCAAATGTCCTTTCAATTAAAACTCGTCTAGCTTCGCTGCCATTTTTAGCTATTATCATTTCTTCATATGAATTTTTTAAAAGCTCATCAAAAAATACTTTAGTATTTTTTGAACTTGAAACAATAAGTACACTATTCATATCCCCATTCACCAACTTTACCTATTTATTCTGCCTTAAATAAATTTGAAATACATTTGTTTTTCTATATATTCATTTTCTATATTTGTTATATATTTTTCCCATTCATCAAGCTTTATAGCTAAGTATTTATCAAGCATTTTTTTATCTAAAAAATTTTTTACAAAATTGCTTTGGGATAATATATCTAGTGCTTCTTTTAAATTTTCAGGAAGAATTTTTAAATTGTTAAGTTTAGTGTGTTCTGCTGTGTATATATTAAAGTCAGTTGGCTCAGAAAGTTTAAGTCCTTTTTCTATTCCATCAAGTCCAGCGTGTAAAATAAGAGCAAATGTTATATAAGGATTGCAAACTGGATCTGGAGAGCGTAATTCTATTCTTGAATATTCATTTTTGGCAGCAGGAATTCTTATAAGCTGAGAGCGGTTTTGCTGTGACCAAGATATATATTTTGGAGCTTTAAAGCTTCCTAAGCGTGCATATGAATTTGTAATTGGATTAGAAAATGCTGTTATTTCTGATATTCTTTCAAGTATACCAGCTATGAAACTTTTGGCTTCAGAATTATTTTTGGTATTAATATCTTTAAAAATATTAACTCCATTTTTTAAAAGCGATAAATTAATATGAAGTCCACTTCCGCTTTTATTTTTTATTGGCTTAGGCATAAATGAAGCAAAAAGTCCATTTCTAGAGGCAATAGCTTTTACAACTGATTTAAATGTAATTAAATTATCTGCAGCTGTAAGTGCATCACTATATTTAAAATCAATTTCATTTTGACCGGGGCCTTCTTCATGATGAGATGTTTCTGGCATTATTCCCATTTGTTCTAAAGTTAAGCAAATTTCCCTTCTAACATTTTCACATTTATCAAGGGGTGAAATATCTAAATAGCTGCCCTCATCATAAGGAGTATCTGTAGGATTTCCATTTTCATCTTCTTTAAAAAGATAAAATTCACATTCAGCTCCTAATTTGCAAGTATACCCCATATCTGCAGCACGTTTTATAGCTTGTTTTAAAACATTTCTTGTATCCCCTTCATATTCAGTATCATCAGGGTGTTTTATATCACAAAAGAAACGAATTACACTTCCTTGCTGCGGTCTCCATGGTAAAACATTTAAAGTTGAAGGATCAGGATGCAAAAATAAATCCGATTTTTCAACATTCATAAATCCTGAAATCGCAGAAGCATCAAAAGATATGCCGCTTTCAAAGGCTCTTTCAAGTTCTTGAGGCATTATAGATATATTCTTTTGATTGCCTAAAATATCACAAAAGGCAAGACGAATGAATTTAACATCATTTTCTTTTACAAATTGTAAAATCTCTTTCATTGTATAAGTCATATTTTTATAAACCTCCTTTAAAGGATTATGTTATAATATTACAATATAAAATAATAGCGTTCACGAAATAGTATAAATTATTTCGTGAACGCCTTTGTTCATTATAATTATAATATAATATAAACATAAATTTGTCAACAAAATCCATGAAAGAATTAAACTGTAAACTTTCACTACAATATTTGTTTTTATATAAGACATACAAAATTGAATTTGTTTTGAAATTTTTAAATATAATTATTTCATTTTTTTTAAAATTAATATTTACAGATATAAAATTTAATGATACAATATTTTCATAAACAGCAAAGGCGCTGTAGGGTTTATACCTTAGGTGTCTTTGCTGTTTTTTTGTTTTATATAAATTTCATTTATAAAATAAAAATTTCAGTTGTTTTTAATGAAGTTATATAGATAGGGGGACAATATATGAATTATGAAATGGGTCTACCAAAACCACAGGGACTTTATGATCCAAGTAATGAAAAAGATAGTTGTGGAGTTGGATTTGTAGCAAATATTAAAGGTGAAAAAAGCCATGGTATTATAAAAAAAGCATTAAAAGTTCTTAATAATCTTACTCATAGAGGAGCAGTAGGCTCTGATCCAAATACCGGCGATGGAGCAGGAATTCTTACTCAAATTCCTGATGAGTTTTTTAGAATATGTTGTGAAAATTTAGGTATTAAACTTCCAAAAGATAATCAATATGCTGTTGGAATGGTATTTTTACCACGAGAACCTGCTGCAAGATTACAGTGTGAGGGCATTTTTGAAAGGATTATATATGAAGAAGGTCAAAAGGTTCTTGGTTGGAGAGATGTACCTGTTAACAACGGAGTAATAGGAGAAACTGCTAAAGGAACAGAACCTGCAATAAGGCAGATTTTTATAGAAAGTAACTGCAAAAGTAAAAAAGAATTTGAAAAAACACTTTATATTATTAGAAAGAGAACTGAAAATGAAGTAAGCAAGCTTGTAAAAAGAGGCTCTGAGTATTTTTATGTATGTAGTTTATCAAGCAGAACAATTGTTTATAAAGGGTTATTTGTAGCTCAACAAATTGGAAATTACTATATAGATCTTGAGGATATTAATTTTAAAAGTGCAATAGCAGTTGTGCATCAAAGATATAGTACAAACACTTTCCCAACTTGGGGATTAGCACAGCCTTTTAGATTTTTAGCTCATAATGGTGAAATAAATACCATAAGAGGAAATAGAAATTGGATGCATGCACGTGAAGGAGTTCTTAAGTCAGATATAATAGGAGACGATATTAAAAAAATATTTCCAATAGTTAAAAATAGCGGTAGTGATTCAGAGTCTTTAGATAATATATTTGAACTTTTAGAATGTGATGGTAGAAGTATGGCTCATGCAATGATGATGCTTATACCTGAAGCATGGAAACATGATAAAAAAATGGAAGATTACAAAAGAGCTTTTTATGAATATCATGCTTCTTTAATTGAACCATGGGATGGCCCTGCTGCAATAATTTTTTCTGATGGTGCTCAAGTTGGAGCAGTTGTAGATAGAAATGGGTTAAGACCAGCTAGATATATTGTTACAAAAGATGGATTGGTAATAGTTGCATCAGAAGTTGGAGTACTTAATATTAAACCTGAAGAAGTAGAAAGAAAAGGAAAGCTTAAACCAGGGAAAATGTTCCTCGTTGATACAAAGGAAGGAAGAATTATAGAAGATTATGAAATAAAGAAAAAAGTTTGTATGGAAAAACCTTATGCTGAAATGATTGCTAAAAATAAAATAAGATTAGAAGATTATAAAGAAACCGAAGATGACTGTATAGTAAATACTGAATGTTTGATGGAAAAACAAGGAGCTTTTGGATATACATTAGAAGACTTAAATATTATTTTAGGAACAATGGCAAAAACAGGAGCAGAACCTATAGGTTCTATGGGGAATGATACTCCTCTTGCAGTGTTATCCAATAAACCTCAGCTTTTATTTTCTTACTTCAAACAACTTTTTGCACAAGTTACCAATCCCCCAATAGATCCAATAAGAGAAGAATTAGTTATGTCTCTTATGAATTATATTGGATCTCAAGGAAATTTATTAAATAAGGGAACTTATGAAAATCCATTTATTGAAATAGAAAGTCCTGTACTCACTAATAAAGATATGGCAAAAATAAAAAATTTAAAAGATAAAAATTTTAAAAGTACAGTTATTCCAATAACATTTAAATATGATACAGGAGTTGAAGGGTTTAAAAAAGCTTTAACAAAGATTTGTGAAAGAGCATCTAAGAGAGTAAGTGAAGGGTATAACATAATTATTCTTAGCGATAAAAAAGTAGATGCTTATGATGCAGCTATACCTAGCTTACTTGCTGTAGGAGCTGTACAGCATCATCTTATAAGAGAAAAAACAAGAACAAAAGTATCTATAATAGTTGAAACTGGAGAGATGAGAGAAACAATGCATCTTGCATTGCTTATAGGCTATGGTGCTACTGCAGTAAATCCTTATTTAGCTTTTGAAACTATTGAACATATGGTTAAAGAAGGTGATATTACAGGAATTACTGCTGAAAAAGCTAAAGAAAATTATATAAATGCTTTAAATCATGGATTACTTAAAATATTATCTAAAATGGGTATATGTACACTTCAAAGTTATCATGGAGCTCAAATATTTGAAGCTATTGGGCTTAATAAAGAACTAATAGATAATTATTTTGAAGGTACTCCTTCTAGAATAGGAGGAATAGGAATAGATGTAATAGCACAAGAGGTGCTTATAAGACATAAAAATGCTTATAACAATATAAGAAAACCAATGAAAGAATTAGAAACAGGTGGACAGTATGCTTGGAGGAAAAATGGAGAATTTCATTTATTTAATCCAGATACTATATCAAAACTTCAAATAGCAGTAAGACAAGGCAGATACGATATATTTAAAGAATACACTAGTCTTGTTAATGAACAATCTAAAAATCTTTGCACTTTAAGATCTCTTTTGAGATTTAAGAAAAATAATTCACCTATTCCAATTGATGAGGTTGAACCTGTAAGTGAAATAGTAAAGAGATTTTGTACAGGAGCAATGTCATTTGGTTCTATAAGTAAAGAGGCTCATGAAACAATAGCTATAGCAATGAATAGATTAGGTGGGAAGAGTAATTCTGGAGAAGGTGGAGAAGACCGTACAAGATATATAGAAGATGAAAATGGTGATAGCAGAAGAAGTGCTATTAAACAAATAGCTTCAGCACGTTTTGGAGTAACTACAGAATATCTTGTAAATGCAAATGAACTTCAAATAAAGATGGCACAAGGAGCTAAACCTGGAGAAGGAGGGCAGCTTCCAGGTAAAAAGGTAGATGAAGTAATAGCAAAAGTAAGACATTCAACTCCAGGAATTGATCTTATATCACCTCCACCTCATCATGATATTTATTCAATAGAAGACTTAGCACAGCTTATATATGATCTTAAAAATGTTAATCCATCAGCAAGAGTAAGTGTAAAGCTTGTTTCAGAAGTAGGAGTTGGAACAATTGCAGCAGGTGTTGCTAAGGCTCATGCAGATGCTATTCTCATAAGTGGATATGATGGAGGAACTGGTGCATCTCCAATATCATCTATAAAACATGCAGGAATACCTTGGGAGCTGGGACTTTCAGAAACTCATCAAGTGCTTCTTATGAATAATCTTAGAAGCAGAGTTAGAATACAAACAGATGGTCAGTTAAAAACTGGACGTGATATAGTAATTGCTGCACTTCTTGGGGCAGAAGAATTTGGATTTGCTACATCAGTATTGGTAGCTATGGGATGTACTATGCTTAGAAATTGCCATATGAATACATGTGAAATGGGTATAGCAACTCAAGATCCTGAACTTAGAAAAAACTTTAAAGGCAAACCTGAATATATTATAAATCTTTTTACTTATCTTGCTATGGAAGTAAGAGAAATTATGGCAGAACTTGGATTTAGAAGTATAAATGAAATGGTTGGAAGAGTCGATAAACTTGAAATAAACACAGAAATTGATCATTGGAAAGCTAAATATTTAGATCTTTCGGCAATACTTTATAGACCTGATGTGCCTACTAGAATTAAACCTTATTGTGTTATGTCTCAAAATAATAATTTGCATAATACAATAGATTATAAGTTAATTCAGGTTGCAGAAAAATCTCTTAAAGAGAAAATTCCTGTAAAAGGAGATTTTGAAATTAGAAATACAGATCGCTCAGTAGGAGCTATGATTAGCGGTAAAATTGCTAAAGAATATGGACATGAAGGACTTTTAGAAGATACTATTGTTTTTAATTTCAAAGGTTCAGCAGGACAAAGTTTTGGAGCATTTGGAGCTAAAGGACTAACTTTAATATTAGAAGGAGATGCCAATGATTATGTTGCTAAAGGTCTTTCAGGAGCTAAAATAATAATAAAAACTCCTAAAAATGCAGATTTTGATCAGGATTTAAATACTATAGCAGGAAATACCATATTATATGGTGCAACTAGTGGCAAAGTATTTATAAATGGTTCTGCTGGTGAAAGATTTGCCGTAAGAAATAGTGGAGCTCAAGCTGTTGTAGAGGGCGTAGGAGATCACTGCTGCGAATATATGACTGGAGGAATTGTAGTTGTTATTGGTAATACAGGGAAAAATTTTGCAGCAGGAATGAGCGGAGGCATAGCTTATATTCTTGATGAAAATGGAGATTTCTCAGAAAAATGCAATATGGAATTTATAGAAATAGAAAAACTTCATGAAGATGAAGACATAGATACTCTTAATAAAATAATAATAGAGCACTATGAATATACAAATAGCAAAAAAGCTAAAAAAATATTGGATAATTGGGATGAGTATATAGTTAAGTTTAAAAAAGTTATTCCAACAGTTTATAAAGAAATACTTGCTTCTAAAAAACTAAAAAAGTAGTTTATATTTTAATGATGAAGTATATATTTATAAATTTTGTGTCTTGAGCATAGCGAAAGGAATGGTTGTCATATGGGAAAAGTAACTGGATTTAAGGAATATAAAAGAGAAACATCCTATAAACGCCCTATAGAAGAAAGAATAAAAGACTATAAAGAAGTTAAAGTAATGCTTCCCGAAGATAAACTCAAAATTCAAGGGGCTAGATGTATGAATTGTGGTACACCGTTTTGCAATTATGGCTGTCCTTTGGGAAATCTTATACCAGATTATAACAACATGGTATATTTAGGACAATGGGAAAAAGCTTATAAAAGATTATCTATTACTCATCCTTTCCCAGAATTTACTGGAAGAGTTTGCCCAGCTCTTTGCGAAGGTTCTTGTACTTTAGGTATTAACAGGGAAGCTGTAGCTATTGAAGATATAGAACTAGCAATTATAGAAAAAGCTTATGAAAAAGGCTGGGTTAAACCAAATATTCCAAGAGTAAGAACTGGTAAAAAAGTTGCAGTAATAGGGTCTGGACCTTCAGGATTGGCGGTTTCTGTAAAGCTTAATTCTTATGGACATAAAGTAACGGTATTTGAAAAAGATGATGCTCCTGGTGGTTTATTAAGATATGGAATTCCTGATTTTAAACTTGAAAAAAATATAATTGATAGAAGAATTTCTATTATGGAAGAAGAAGGTATAATTTTTAAAACTAATTGTGAAATAGGTAAAGACTATTCTTTAGATAGTATAAGACATAATTTTGATGCTGTTATTCTTACTGGAGGCTGTCAAGTTCCGAGAAACCTTAATATAGAAGGAAGGGAACTTGATGGAATATATTATGCAATGGAATATCTTACAGCACAAAACAGAAAAAATGCCGGAAAAGAATTAAAAGATAAATATATAGATGCGAAAGGGAAAGTTGTAGTTGTTATAGGAGGAGGAGATACAGGTTCTGATTGTATAGGAACTGCTAGAAGGCAAGGTGCAAAGGAAATTTATCAATATGAAATACTCCCTAAACCTCCTATAAGTAGAGATGATTCTATGCCATGGCCTGAATTTCCAAGAACATTAAAAACATCTACTTCTCATGAAGAAGGATGCATAAGAAAATGGTGTATTACAACAAAGAGATTTGAAGGTAAAAACGGTAAATTAACTAAGCTTTATGGAGCAGAGGTAAGATGGGATAAAGATGAAAATGGGAAATTTATTATGACAGAAATCCAAGGCAGCGAATTTGAACAAGATGTTGATTTAGTGCTTATAGCTATGGGATTTAGCAACCCAATATATGAAGGTATGCTAAAAGAACTTGATATAAAACTTGATAACAGAGGTAATGTATATACAGATGAAAATTATATGACATCTGTAAAAGGTATTTTTGCAGCAGGGGATATGAGAACTGGACAATCACTTGTAGTAAGAGCAATAAGTGATGGATTAAAGGCAGCAGAATCAGTAGACAAATATCTTATGAAATAAATATATTTATATTTTAATAATATATTGGAGGTTTTATAATGTTAAAAGATTTAATATTTACAATTCCTAAAGAAAATCATTCAGAAGATACAATTACAAATATATTAAAATCTCATCCTGAAATACAATTTGTTTCTTTAGTAGGAATAGATTTATCTGGGAATGATACAGATGAAAAAATACCTGTAAAAATATTTCTTGATGACATAACTACATTTTTAAAAGGTTCTGTTCAAACTGACGGTTCATCTGTTGTTCTTCCAGGAATAGCAACAATAAATAACGCTAAAATAGATATGGTTGCAGATTTAGATGTTAATTGGTATGTTGATTACAATTTTGAAAATATTGACGAAGAAACAGGGAAACCAGTAGGTACACTAAGAATTCCATGCTTTCTTATTCATGAAGGAAAGGCTGTTGATTCAAGAAATATATTAAAAAAATCTATTGAATATTTTAAAACTACGCTTTTTTCACTTTTAAAAAAATATCCTCATACTTTAAAAGATTATGGTATATCTGTTGATGATATAGAAGATGTAGTTGCTACATCAGCTACAGAACTTGAATTTTGGGTAAAGACACCTAATGATATAGCTGAAATGGAAGAAATAGAAGCATTATCTACATCACAAGCACTTCAAGAACAATATTGGAAAAGAACAAAAGGAGCTGTAAGAACTTCTCTTGAACAATGTTTGATGTTTATGAATAAATATGGACTTGATCCTGAAATGGGACATAAAGAAGTTGGAGGAGTTAAAGGCAAAATAGATGAATCAGGTAAATTTAACCATATAATGGAACAGCTTGAGATTGACTGGAAATATTCAGATGCCATTCAAGCTGCAGATAATGATTTACTTGTTAGAACATTAGTAAAAGAAGTATTTAGAAGAAATGGTCTGGATGTTACATTTCAAGCAAAACCTATAGAAGGGGTTGCAGGAAGTGGAAAGCATACTCATATAGGAATGGCATTAAAACTTAAAAATGGGAAAAGAATTAATTTGTTTACTGCTACTAAAAAACATTATTTAAGTGTATTTGGTTATGCTTCATTAATGGGAATATTAAAAAATTATGAAGTAATTAATCCATTTGTATCTGCAACTAATGATTCTTTAAGAAGGCTAAAACCTGGTTTTGAAGCTCCAATTTGTATAGTTACATCTTTAGGTCATGCTGTTGAAGAACCATCTAGAAATAGAACTGTATTGATTGGTTTAGTAAGAGATATTCAAAGCCCTTTAGCTACACGTTTTGAACTAAGAGCCCCAAATCCTCATACAAATACTTATTTATCACTTGCTACTATGTATTTAACAATGATAGATGGTATAAAGTATGCATTAGAAAATTCTAAAAATGAAGATGATCTTCTTAAAGAGATTTCTAAAGCTCCAGAGGAGGATGCAGATTATTTAGAAAAAGGAAGAGCTTATAGGTCAGAGGAAGATGTATTTGAACATTATTCAGAAAAAGAAAGAGAAGCTATATTTGGTAAAGCTCCGGCAACAGTATTTGAAAATATCTCTGCTTTTTCTAAATATCCTGAAAAACTTGCTGTTTTAAATCAAGGTGAAATTCTTAATTCTAAAATAATTGAAAGTTATAAAATGGCAGTAATTAAGAGATGGGTAACTGAAATAAATAATAGAATTATATCCAATTATATGGACGAAATAAGAAGTTTTAAGATGCTTCATAATCCAGAAAAAGCATTGGATCTTGATATAAGCAATTGGATGGCTATTAATGAATTAAGAATGTATCTTATGAAAGATACTTATACAAGTAAAAGTTTATTTACAAGAATAAAAGAAGCTTCAGCTTCAGAGGATTATGATAAATTATCAAATCTTCAACTTGAATTAGATATGAAAATGAAAGTGTTAAGAGAGCTTTATTATTCTTATAAGAAAAATCTTGTTGATATTTAAATAATAAATATTATTTAAATATTTAAAGAGCAAGTATATTTATAAAATTTTCAAAGGAGTTGAAATAATGAGTAAATTAATAATTCCCAAAGGTTATAAATCTGTGCTTAACCTTTATGAAACACAAACTGCAATAGGAAAACTTAAAAGAATTTTTGAAGATAATTTTAAAGAAGCTTTAAATCTTAAAAGAGTGTCAGCACCTTTATTTGTAGATCCTTCAACAGGACTAAATGATAATTTAAATGGAATAGAACGCCCAGTAAGTTTTGATATTATGGAAATTAAAACTGAAGCAGAAATAGTACACTCTCTAGCTAAATGGAAAAGAATGGCTTTATATAAATATGGATTTAGTGCTGGGGAAGGATTATATACAGATATGAATGCAATTCGAAGAGATGAAGAATTAGATGAATTACATTCAATTTATGTAGATCAATGGGATTGGGAAAAGGTTATTAGAAAAGAAGATCGCAATATAGAGTATTTAAAGAAAACTGTGGAATTAATTGTAAATGCAATTTGTGATACATTAGATAAACTAAAAGAAGAATTTCCACAAATTCCAGTTGTCTTAGATAGAAATATAAGTTATGTAACAACTTATGAACTTGAAGATATGTATCCTTTATTATCTCCTAAAGAACGTGAAAATGCTTATTTAAAAGAACATAAAACAGCTTTTATTATGCAGATAGGAGATAAATTAAAATCAGGAGAAAAACATGATGGACGTTCTCCTGATTATGATGATTGGTCTTTAAATGGAGATATTCTATTTTGGAATGATATTTTACAAAGAGCATTTGAAGTTTCATCTATGGGAATAAGAGTTGATGCAAAGGCTTTAGATGAACAGTTGACAAAAGCAAATTGTGATGATAGACGTAAGTTTCCGTTTCATAAAATGCTTTTAAATGGAGAACTTCCATTAACAATGGGGGGAGGCATAGGACAATCAAGGCTATGTATGCTATTGCTTGCAAAAGCTCATATAGGCGAAGTGCAAGTATCTCTTTGGGATAGCGATACAATTGAGAAGTGCAAAAATGCAGGTATAAATCTTTTATAAATAAAAAATATTTTATTATTAAAATTTAAGAGTAAATTTTATTTTGTATAAATCAAAAAGACTAAATCAATATAAAATTGGCTTAGTCTTTTTATTATAAGTTTAATCTTCATATACGAATGTATTGTAGCCATCTGCTTTTAATTTTGACGCTAATTTATCAGCATTTTCTTTTTTAGAAAAAGCGCCTACTTGAACTTTATATAAGCTATCAGTATCTTTATACATATATACACTATATCCTTGAGATTTAAGTTTATTTGTTAAATTTTCAGCATTTTCTTTTTTAGAAAAAGCACCTACTTGAACTTTATATAATTTTCCTGTTTTACTGCTTTGCTGAGATTTTTGAGGTTGTGGTTTTTTAAATGTTACATTAAAATAATCACAAATACCTTTTACAATAGCTTCAGCTATTAAAGGCATATTATTTATAATAAATCGAGCATCATCTCTATTATCATGAAAAGATATTTCTATTAAAACTGCTGGAGCCTTTGTATTATTTAATTCATACAGTTTATTAGTATTTTTTATGCCTCTATCTTTAGAAGGGGTAAGAGGCTCTATATACTTATATAAACTTGAAGCTAATAATTTCCCAGCATTACTTGTATAATAAATTTCAGATCCACTCCCACCACCAGCATTTGAATGTAAAGCTACATGAGCATCTACATTTTTATTATTACTATCTTCAACCACTTTCTGCAAAGACATATTTGGATTGTTTCTATAAACTGTAAAATTATTATATTCCAAAAGAGGTACAACTATATCAGCTAGTTCATTCATTCGTTTTTTTTCTGTTCCATAATTTAATACTCCAACATTATTTTCTTGAGTACTTGGACTAATATATATTTTTATCATAAACATCTCAACTCCTTTACAATATAATATATTCATTTAATTAATTAAATTTTGCTATTTATAAAATAAAGTTAAATATTTGTATTATATATTATTAAAAATAAATATTTATTGCTACTATTTATTGACGTTATTTAAAAATTATATTTGTAAATAACTTATTTTACTAAAGATTTTTTATATTTATTAGTTAATATATTTTTAAAATTAATATAGTTTATTGACTTAATATAAATAATACATTACATTAGAGTTATAATATTATACAGATTTATTTTATTAGAAGGCAATTTAAGCTTTCAAATTGGTATTTATAATTATATTTAGAAAAATATAATAAATTTATTGAAATTAGGGAGGTATTTTTATGAGTTTTAAAATTAATGATAAAGTTACATGGGTAGGTAAAATTGATTGGGAATTAAGAACTTTTCATGGAGAAGAATATTCTACACATAGAGGAAGCTCATATAATTCATATTTAATAAGAGATGAAAAAACTGTTTTAATAGATACAGTGTGGGCACCATTTTCTAAAGAATTTGTTTCAAATCTTAAAAATGAAATAGACTTAAATGAAATAGACTATATAATAGTAAATCATGCTGAAATAGATCATAGCGGAGCTTTAGATGAATTGCTTAAAGAAATACCGGATACTCCAATATATTGCACTAAAAATGGTAAAGACATAATAAAAGGGCATTATCATAAAGATTGGAATTTTGTAACTGTTAAAACTGGAGATACTTTAGATATTGGTAAAAATAAATTAACATTTATAGAAGCAAGAATGCTTCATTGGCCTGATACTATGTTTACATATTATAATGGTGAAAATATACTTTTTAGTAATGATGCTTTTGGACAGCATTACGCGTCAGAATTTATGTATAATGATAAAGTGGATTATGCTGAACTTATGCAGGAGGCTATAAAATATTATTCTAATATATTAACACCTTATAGTTCTTTTGTAACAAAAAAGATTGAAGAAGTTATGGGACTTAATTTACCAATTGATATGATATGCCCAAGTCATGGGATTATATGGAGAGAGAATCCTGCTCAGATAATAAATAAATATATGGAATGGTCTCAAAATTATCAAGAAAATCAAATAACTATAATATATGATACAATGTGGAATAGTACAAGAAGGATGGCTGAAGCAATTGCAGAGGGTATTAAATCAGCAGATAATAATGTTAATATTAAATTATTTAACTCTGGCAAATCTGATAAAAATGATATTATAACAGAAGTATTTAAATCAAAAGCTGTACTTGTAGGTTCATGTACTATAAATAATGGTATTTTATCTTCTACAGCAGGTATTTTAGAAATGATGAGAGGACTTAGATTTAAAGGGAAAAAAGCAGCAGCTTTTGGAAGCTATGGCTGGGGCGGAGAAAGTGTAAAAATGATTACTGAAGAGCTTAAAAAAGGTGGATTTGAAATATTAAATGATGGAATAAAAGAAAAATGGGTACCTGATGAAGAAGCTTTAGAAAGATGCAGACAATATGGAAGAGAAATTGCATCTATGGTTTAAAGTATAATTAAAGTTAAATTTTTATTATATAATTTATTGTATGGAGAATGAAAAAAATATGCAGAAATTGTTTTATGTAGGAATAGGCGGCTTTATTGGTGCTTGTGTACGATATATTGTATCTTCTAATTTAGCTAAAAGCTGTGGGAATCAATTTCCATATGGGACATTAATAGTTAATATATCAGGAGGTATATTGATTGGATTTATAATGGAATTAAGTCTTATATCAGACTTAATTCCACCTAATTTAAAATTATTTCTTACAACAGGTATTATGGGAGGGCTTACTACATTTTCAACTTTCAGTTATGAAACTATTAACTTTTTTAGTAGCGGGAAATATATTTTAGGTGTTTTAAACATTTGTTTAAATTTATTTTTAAGTCTTGGTGGTGTTGTGGCAGGAAAGTCTGCCGCTCATTTTTTTAAGTAATAAAGAAAGAGGGATATATTATGGAAAATAATTTTAAATTTATATCTTACATTGGCACTTATACAACTGGTGAAAGTAAAGGGATATATAAAGTTACAGTAGATACAAAAGATAAAAAAATAGAAAATGCAGAACTTGCAGCAGAAATTGAAAATCCTACATATTTAGCTATAAGTTCGGATAATAAATATCTTTATTCTGTTATGAAAAAGGATGATATGGGTGGTGTGGCTGCCTATTCAATTGATACTTCAACGGGTAAATTAAATCTTATAAATTATCAATTATCAAAAGGAAGTTCGCCTTGTCATGTCAGTTTAGATAAGGAAAATAAATTTTTATTTTCTGCAAATTATCATAGAGGTATTGTAGAAGTTTTCCCAATAGGTGAAAATGGAGAAATCAAACCTAATTCTTTTGTAATTAAACATGAAGGTTCAGGACCTAATAAAGAAAGGCAAGAAAAGGCACATATACATTATTCATCTTTAACTCCTGATCAAAAATATCTTTGTGCTGTTGATCTAGGTATAGATAAAGTGGCTTTGTATGCATTTGATAATGGAAAATTAAAAGAAGAAGAGAGACTTTCTAAAAAATTAAAACCTGGTTGTGGTCCAAGGCATATGGAATTCCATCCAAATGGAAAATTTGCTTATGTAATTACGGAACTTACAAGTGAGATTATAACTTTTGAATATTCTTTAAAGGATAATACACTTAATGAAATTGAATATATTAGTACACTTCCTGAAAATTATAGAGGGGAAAGTATTGCGAGTGCAATACATATATCTTGTGATGGGAAATATTTGTATGCTGGCAATCGTGGTCATGATAGCATTGCAATTTTTAGCATAGATAGTGTTACAGGAAGGTTAAAACTTATATCACATATAAGTACAGAAGGTTCATTTCCACGAGATTTTGAAATTGCTCCTAATGGAGATTTTATTTTAGCTGCTAATCAAAATTCCAGCAATATTTTAATTTTTGATAGAGATAAAAATACAGGTAAATTAACAAAAGGCTTAAATGAAATTTTTGTTCCAAACCCTGTATGCATAAAATTTTTAAATTATAATTTATAATTAATATTTTAAAATAATAGTAAGAATATAACAAAAATTTTTTACATTACCTCAAATTTATGCTAGTAGTTTTTTAACAGTCTATTTTTAAAAAACTTAAAATAAAAACTAACAATTGCAATTAGTGTTAAATATTTTTATATTTTACAAAAAATTATAGTATTTTCGTAAAAACTATGTTAAAATAAAAACGAACGCATATATTTGGGGGGATGTATTTATGGAGTCAAATGAAATGTCAAATCAAGAAAAAAGTTTAACTTTAGTAGAAAAGATTAAATTCTTTTTTATTAAACCACAGAAGCTTTTTGAGCAGTTTATTGAAAAACCAAAGTATTTAATTAACCTTATTATTATAGCTATAATATCAAGTATAACAAGTGTAGTTTCATCTAAAGTTTCAAAAAAAATAGTACAAGAAACCATGGATCAGCAGATTCAGGGAATTGATCCTTCGGCTGCTCAAATGGCAAAAGGTATTACAGATGTTATGACATCACCTGTAGTTGTAATTATAACAGGAATAATAAGTTTGCTTATATTAATTTATCTATCTTCTGCAATTTATTTTGCATTAGCTAAAATCTTTGGCGGTAATGGAACATATAAACAAATGGTATCAACATATGTACTTGCTTATTATCCTGTGGCAGTTGGAAATTTAATATCTGCAATTTCTAAATTAAATACTAATAGTATAACAGCTAATGTAACCATAGGAGATGCACTTATAAAGGCTTTTAATATATTTGGGCTTTGGAGAATAGTTTTACTTGCCATAGGCATTTCGGTTGTGTTTAAACTAAGCAGGAAAAAAGCTGCTATTATAGTAATAATAATATGGGCAGTACTTTTGATTTTTTCACTTATTAGTGTAGGCTTTACGCAAACAATGCAAAACATGGCACCTTAAGGAAATAATTATTTTACTATCACATTAAAGTAGATTTTTATAATTAACTTAAATAAAAAAAGGCTTACTTAGTAAAGCCTTTTTTATTCATCTTTAATAGAACTTATTACATCAAGTTTTGCTGCTTTTGATGCAGGAAGTATTCCTGATATAAAACCTATAAATGTACTAAATAAAAGTATAAACATTATTAAGCCAATATTTGCTGAGGCTATTTTTACATTTGTTAGCCCTCCATTTTGTTTCATATAAAAATTCATTAAAATATTAATTATAAAGTTTATAATAAAACCTATAATTAATGCTGCAATTCCCCCCATAAGTCCAATAGTGCAAGCTTCCCCTACGAATATTTTTTTAATATCATTTACACTTCCACCTATAACCTTCATAACTCCAATTTCTTTTTTTCTTTCATATATAGCCATATTCATAGTATTTGTTATACCAAAGGATGCAACAAGAAGTGATATTCCACCAAGTGATGCAAGTACAATCTTTACGCCATTTAATAAACTTCCTATACTTTTTTGAATTTCTTTAAAAGAATTTACTTGATATCCATTGTCTTTTAAAATTTTTTCAGCTTCATCTATTTTGTTTATATCTTTAAGAATAATTTCTACATTATCATATCCTTTATCTTCTTTATTTGGAGCATCTTGAGATTTCCATTTTTGAACATCTTCAAGTACTTTTAAAGGAGTTTTTATAACAAAATCATCCATAGCACTTTCTTTAGATATACCTACAATCATAAGATTTACTATTTTTTCATTAGAGGAAGGATCTGCTTCATTAGAAAATTTTAGTTTTACTGATTTTCTAAGTATCTTATTTAATTGACTTTCTTCAGGTTTATCAGTAGTTTTATATCCAAGAAGCGTTAAAGCTATTTTATATCCAATTACACATTCATTTTTATTGTCTACGGCAAATCTTCCCAATTGAAGTTTATCATCTTTTGACATATTTTTCATAGGCATACCAGTTACGCTTACACCTGTAGATATTTTTTTATATTCTAAAATTCCATAATCATTTAATTTAGGCACAACATACTTAACAAAATCATAATTTTTAAGATCTTTTAAAACTTTATCATCGAGTTTTGTTTTAAGTTTTTTCTCTTCAGAGCTAACTGGAGCACCAAACATAGAAGGTGGAATAGCAGGAGATATTGATATAACAGAAGTATCAAATACAGTTCCAAGCTCTTGCGTTATGTATTTTTCAAAACCATTTCCTAAAGAAATTATTGTAAATATTGCAATGCATCCGATAATTACACCAATCATAGTAAATATTGTTCTGCTTTTTCTCTTCCAAAGGTTTTTCCATATAAGCTGAAATAAGTCATTAAATCTCATTTTAACCACCAATTCCAAAAAGTTTCTTTATAAATGACCAAAAAGAGTTTTTGTTTTCTTCCTTTGAAGAAACAGCAGTTTTTTGAGTTTCAGAAGACTTTATATCAATTTCTTTAGTAACTTTTCCCTCAACACCCATTTCGTCAATATAAGATATTTCTAAGACACCTTTAGTATCTGAAGAAACAGGTTCTATATTTTCCTCAAAACTATCTTCAACCTCTGAATCTAAAGTACCATAATACTTAGAATAGGTTTTATCATTAACTTTAAAATTTATTAAAACATTACTAAGAGGACCTTTTCCTGCATTAATAAAATTTGAATAGATTTTATTATCGTTTATATCAAGAGAAGTAATAATTAACTTTGGAGTATTTTTTATAACAACACCTATAATTTTATTTATCTCTTCTTGAGGTTTCCCAGGAGAATTAAAAGTTACACTTACTATAAAATTATAAAGACCAACCTTTAAAGAAGGATCACTTATAAGTTTTATGGAAAGTTCTTTGCTTCCTTTTTTGTTTATAGTTCCACCATATATTTCATTAGTAGTTCCCACAGGAGAAAAACCCGTTAATAAATTTTTGCCTTCAACACCTGCAATTTTTAAAGATACATTTTCAAGTTTATTATTACTATTGTTTTCAAGTTTAAATTTAAGTTCAAAGATTTGACCTGGAGTTACTTCATTAACGCTGCTTGAGACATTTGTAATCAATATTTTTTTAGACTGTATATTATTTATAGAAACAGGTTGATTTAATTCAGCTGCATTTGTAATATCTTCGGCTTTTGCAGTAACTTGTACACTTAATACTAAAGCACAAGCTAAACTTAAAGCTATATATTTTTTTTTCATAAATTATCCCCACTTTCTAAATAGCCATCTTTCATTTTGATAATTCGATCAGCATAGTTATAAACCTGACTGGAATGAGTTACAACTACAAAAGTCATATTCAGACTTTTATTTAACTCTTTTAATAAATCTAAAATTTCAATGCTTGTTTTACTATCAAGATTACCAGTAGGTTCATCTGCTAAAATAAGTTCAGGGCTGTTTACTAAAGCTCTTGCAATAGACACCCTTTGCTGCTGCCCACCTGAAAGTTCGCTAGGTTTATGATTAATTCTATCTTTAAGTCCTACTTTTTCAAGTATTTCTAAGGCTTTTTTTTCTCTTTGCTTTTTAGGGACACCTAAAAAAATTAAAGGCATTTCAACATTTTCTAGTGCCGTAAGTTGAGGCAGAAGATTATATGATTGGAATATAAAACCTAGATGATTTCTTCTAAATAAAGCTAATTGGTTTTCGTTCAAGTTTTTTATTTTTGTTCCAGATACTATAATCTCACCAAAATCATAAGGCATAAGTCCGCCTAATACATTTAAAAAAGTAGATTTGCCAGAACCAGATTCTCCTACAATAGCAGTGAATTGACCAGCATTAATTTCAAGTGTTATTCCTTTAAGAACTTCTACTTTAACTTTACCTAAATTAAAGTTTTTAATTACATTTTTACACTCTACAATGGGCATTTATTCACCCCTTTCAATATATTGTTAAAAATAAAACATACCATTATTATACAGTATAAATACATATTTAACAAGTTTTTACACAAATTTAATACAAATTCTTTACTGTATTTTTATTACATATTTTAGTATTGAAAAGGTGAATTTTAAAAACTATTTTTTAAAATTTTTACACATTTCTATAAAATACTCATGCATTTTTAGGTTATCTGTTAATTCAGGATGAAAAGATGTTGCTAAAATATTATTCTGTCTTGCTGCAACTATATTATCATTTACTTTGCATAATATTTTTACATTATCTCCTACATTTTTTATATATGGTGCTCTTATAAATACTAATGGTATTGGCTCTTTAGAAACTTCTTCTATTATTTTTTCAGTAGAAAAACTATTAATTTGAGTGCCATAAGCATTTCTAACAACAGTTATATCCATTACCTGTAAATATCTGTTATTATCATTGGCAATTTCTTTTGCAAGTAATATCATTCCGGCACAAGTTCCCCAAACACATAGCCCATTTAATATTTTTTCTTTAAGTTTATTAAAAATGCCTGTTTTATTTAGTAAATTGCCAATAGTTGTACTTTCTCCACCAGGAAGAATAATTCCATCTAAGTCATCTAAATCTTCAGCCATTTTTACTTCTATAGCTTCACAATTAAGAGATTTTAAATGGTTAATATGCTCTGTTACACCACCTTGAAGGGACAATACTCCTATTTTCACTCTACCAGCCTCTTTCTTCAAACTTAGTTTCTAATTCACTGCAGTTTATACCAACCATTGGCTCTCCTAAATCTTCGGATATTTCTGCAAGAATTTTAGGATCATTATAATAAGTTGTTGCCATGACTATGGCTTTAGCTCTTTTTTCTGGATTTCCTGATTTAAATATTCCTGAACCTACAAAAACACCTTCTGCACCGAGTTTCATCATAAGTGCAGCATCTGCTGGAGTAGCAATTCCACCTGCTGCAAAATTAACTACTGGAAGTTTACCATTTTCCCAAATATATTCTACAAGATCGTAAGGTGCTTCAAATTCTTTTGCTAAAGTCATTAATTCATCTTTAGGTGAATTTTTTACTCTTCTAATATCATCCATGATACATCTCATGTGTTTAACAGCCTGAACTACATCTCCAGTACCAGCTTCACCTTTAGTTCTTATCATAGATGCTCCTTCTCCGATTCTTCTTAAAGCTTCTCCTAAATTTCTTGCACCACATACAAAAGGAACTTCAAAACTTTTTTTATCTATGTGATATTTATCATCTGCATAAGTTAAAACTTCACTTTCGTCTATAAAATCAATCCCAATAGCTTGTAATATTTCAGCTTCAACAAAATGACCTATTCTAACTTTTGCCATAACTGGAATAGATACAGCACTTTTTATCTCTTTTATCATTTTAGGATCAGACATTCTTGCGACTCCACCTTGTTTTCTTATATCTGCTGGTACTTTTTCAAGTGCCATAACTGCACATGCTCCTGCTTTTTCAGCAATTATAGCCTGCTTGGCATTTACTACATCCATTATTACTCCACCTTTTAGCATTTGAGCTAAGTTTTTGTTTAATTCATATTTTGCCATATAACATTCCCTCCAAATTTATTTTATTATTAAGATTAATTATAGGACGTATAAATTAAATTTCAAATGTACCCATACACTTAAAGGAGAGCTTAAAAATAAATTTATGTAAAATATTTGCATTTTTAAAAGGCTGTATTATATAATAAAATTATATAAATTTTAAAAAAAGAGGTAGAATGTTATGATTAAACCCAAAGTATATATAGAAGAAAAACTTCCTAAAAAAGTTTTAGATTACATTGGAACTTATTGTGAGTATGAAATGTGGCAGGGAGATGGAAAAATCTCGAGAAAAGAGCTTTTGCAGAAAATTTCAGATAAAGATGGCATAATTTTAATGGGAAGAAGAGTAGATGAAGAATTTTTAAATGCTGCACCAAAGCTTAAAGTTGTAAGCAATGTTTCTGTTGGGTATAATAATTTTGATTTGGAGGCTATGAAAAAAAGAAAAATTATAGGTACAAATACACCTTATGTTTTAGATGACACTGTTGCTGATTTAATTTTTGGATTAATATTATCTTCAGCAAGGAGAATTCCAGAATTAGATAGATATGTAAAAGAAGGAAAATGGGAATCTAAAGATTCAGATAATCTTTTTGGAATAGATGTTCATCATAAAAATTTAGGTATAATTGGAATGGGAAGAATAGGGGAGAAGGTAGCTAAAAGAGCAAAGCTTGGATTTGATATGGAAGTTTTTTATTATAACAGAAATAGAAAAAAAGAAGCAGAAGAAAAAATAGGAGCAAAATATTGTGACATGAATACACTTTTAAAAATTTCAGATTTTATAGTTCTTATGACACCACTTACAAAAGAAACATATCACTTAATTGATGCTGAAGAATTTAATCTTATGAAAAGTACTGCAATATTTATAAATGCGTCCAGAGGACAAACGGTTAATGAAAAAGCATTAATTGAAGCACTTAAAAATAAAAAAATTTTTGGAGCAGGTCTTGATGTTTTTGAAATAGAGCCAGTTAAAAAAGATAATGAACTTCTTAATATGCCTAATGTTATTACTCTTCCCCATATAGGTTCTGCAACAGAAAAAACTAGGTTTGATATGGCTATGTTAGCAGCAGAAAATTTAGTTAAGGGGGTACTTGGAGAAAAAGTGCCTAATATAGTACCAGAGCTTTTATAGAATATGGTAATTCTTTAAGTCAATCCATATTAATTATGATTCCTAAGTTATCATTTCCAAAATTATTTTGATCTTATTATGGGAATTTTGGAGAATGATAATAGTGATGTGGAAAACATTTCAAAATTCGTGCAATGGTAATATAATAGAAGATAAGATTATTTTTTAATAAATAGAAGTCGTAAAGCTTATTGCTTTACGACTTCTATAATTTCATTATTGATTAATAAATTTATTTTGTATTATTTAATTTTTCCAAATATGCCACATAGCATTATCAGTTCCTCTAACAAAAACATCTGTTCTATTTAATCCCCAGGATACAGCAGCTGGATCAGAGGTTAAAACACCACCAAGATTACTCCATCCACTCCAGCTAGATCCACTCCAACTCTTAGTAATAAGCTGATTATTACTATCTCTAGCAAAAACTTCAAGTCTATTAGCTGAACGTGAAGAAACTGCAGGAGAAGAAGTTATATTTCCACCTAGGTCTTCCCAATTACTCCAGTTAGATCCATTCCACCATTTATGATATAGATGATTTCCTTTTCCCCTTGCAAAAACATCAATTCTATTAAATCCCCATGAAACAGCAGCAGGAGAAGAAGTTAATTCTCCACCTAAATTTTCCCACATACTCCATTTAGAACCATCCCACCATTTGTGGTATAATGCATTATCAGTTCCTCTTACAAATGTATCAATTCTATTTGGTCCCCAAGAAGAAGCGGCAGGAGCTGAAGTTAATGTTCCACCTAAATCTTCCCACATGCTCCATTTAGAGCCATTCCAGAATATATGCCACATAGAATTATTTGTACCTCTTGTAAAAACATCAATTCTATTAAATCCCCATGAAACAGCAGCAGGAGCTGAAGTTAAAACTCCACCTATTCTAATCCAATCGCTCCATTTAGAACCATTCCAAAATTTTTGATATAATGCATTATCAGTACCAGCTGCAAATGTATCAATTCTATTTGGTCCCCAAGAAGAAGCGGCAGGAGCAGAATTTAATATACCTCCAAGATTTTCCCATTTACTCCATTTGCTGCTTGGAGGTTTTGTAGAAGAAGATATATTTTTTAAAGTAAATTTTATTACATCTTTAAAAACATTATTAATTACGTTACTTGGAACACCTAAAGCACGAAGAGAAATAAAAATCCAGCTTTGATATTTCATAAAATTATTAAATATTGAGTTAGTTTTTTGATCTATATTTCCAGTATATTTTGCCTCGTTATCTAAAGTATAAGCTATAGCTAATCTAAATTGAATATCAATAGTTGCTTTTTTTACTCCAAATTTTTGAAGTTCTTTAAAAAGATCAGGTCTTTGCTGGCTGAGAAGTTTAAAAATTCGAGTAACTTCTTTTTGTGGTGCTCTTTCTAAATTGAAGTCATCCATGTTAAAATAATTTAAACCGTCAAAGTCATTATTAAAACAACTATTAAATTCCTCAAATTTTTCAAAGTCATCAAATTCCTCAAATTTTTCAAAATCATTAACACTTCTGTTATTAATTGAATATGGACAAATAATTTGATTCATAGAATAAGGACAATAAAAAGGTGAATTATTATACATTTTACCTCCTAAGGTTAAAAAGCTATTATCAATTATAATTTATGATATTGTTATTAAAATGGTGACTATATGTAGTAATATTATAAATTTTTAAGTTCACAACTTTAATTGACAGAATAAGTTTATATAATTTAAACTATATATGTTAAATTTTAAAGTTTATTGTAGCAGTGTGGCAAAATAATAGTTGTATCTGTTAAGAATAAAAGATAAATATATTCCAATTAAAAAGCAAGGAGAGAAATTAATGAGTATATTAACTGTAAAGAATGTAAGCCATGGTTTTGGAGATAGAGCTATATTTGAAGATATATCATTTAGACTTTTAAAAGGCGAACATGTTGGGCTTATAGGTGCTAATGGAGAAGGAAAATCAACTTTTATGAATATAATCACAGGAAAGCTTGTTCCAGACGAAGGTCAAATTGAATGGTCTAATAAAGTTAGGGTAGGATATATGGATCAACATTCTTCACTTGAGAGTGGTAAAACTATAAGAGATATTTTAAAAGAAGCTTTTAAGTATTTGTTTGATGCGGAAGCTGAAATGAATAAACTATATGAAAAAATGGGTGATGCTTCAGAAGAAGAACTTGAAAAAATGCTTGAAAGGACAGCAGTAATTCAAGATATGCTTGATCATAATGGATTTTATGTTATTGATGCTAAAATAGAAGAAACAGCAAGAGGATTAGGGCTTTTAGATGTGGGGTTAGATAAAGATGTTAAAGATTTAAGTGGTGGACAAAGAACAAAGGTTTTACTTGCTAAACTTTTGCTCGAAACTCCTGATATATTACTTTTAGACGAACCTACTAATTATTTAGATGAAGTTCATATTGAATGGCTTAAAAAATTTTTAAATTCTTATGAAAATGCATTTATATTAATTTCTCATGATATTCCATTTTTAAATTCAGTAATTAATATTATATATCATGTGGAGAATAAAGGTCTTACAAGATATGTTGGAAATTATGATGAATTTAAAAGAGTATATGAGGCTAAAAAGAAACAATTAGAGCAAGCATATGAAAGACAACAGGCAGAAATTGCAAGACTGGAAGATTTTGTTGCAAGGAATAAAGCTAATGTAGCTACTGCAAATATGGCTAAATCAAGACAAAAGAAATTAGATAAAATTAATAAAATTGAACTTGTTTCTGATAAACCAAAACCTGTTTTTAATTTTAAACAAGCTAGAGCTTCGGGAAAAGTTATATTTGAAACAAAAGATCTAGTTATAGGCTATGATCATCCTCTTACAAAACCTCTTAATCTTTATATGGAAAGAGGGCAGAAAATTGCATTAGTTGGAGCTAATGGATTAGGTAAGACAACACTTCTTAAAAGTTTAATTGGACAAATTAAACCAATAAGCGGGAAAGTTGAACTTGGAGATTATCAATATATTGGATATTTTGAGCAAGAGAGCAGGGAAGGAAATACTAATACATGTATTGAAGAATTTTGGAGTGATTTTCCTGGATATACTCAGTATGAAGTTCGTTCTGCACTTGCAAAGTGTGGATTAACTACAAAACACATTGAAAGTATGATTATGGTTTTATCCGGAGGAGAGGCTGCTAAGGTAAGACTTGCAAAATTAATAAATAAAGAAACAAATATACTAATACTTGATGAGCCAACAAATCACTTAGATGTAGATGCAAAAACTGAGCTTAAAAGGGCATTAAAAGAATATAAAGGTTCAATACTTTTAGTTTGTCATGAGCCTGAATTTTACAAAGATATAGTAACTGAAATTTGGAATTGTGAAAATTGGACAACTAAAATAATATAATGAGAGAATTAAATATTATTAAAGCCTAGCAAAAATTTTTGCTAGGCTTTTTTACTATGATGGGTTATACCAGCCGTTTGACTGCATTTCTCTAAATAATGTTTCAGCATGATTTTGTTCTTCCTGCTGGATATGCTGAAGCTGCTTTCTTATATTTGGATCAACAGATTCTAAAACAGCTGTGTTGTATGAGCTTGAAACATGTTTTTCAGTAGATAAAGCGTCATTTAAAAGCTGAGCATCTGTAATTCCTAAGTCGTGCTGTACATTAGATAAATTATTTTCAGGCTTAGTATAAGTTTCAAAAATATTTTGACTGGTTATATTAGAACCTTGAAGCATTCCTTTTAATGTATCAGCATGCTGACGTTCTTTATCTGCAATGTCTGTAAACACTTTTTTTATATTTTGATCTGAAGCTAAAGAAGCATATTGCTCATATTTTCTTATGCAAATATATTCTTGATTTAAATTATCCTCTATTAAAGTTTTTTCTTTGTTTGTTAATGCCATTATATAAAACTCCTTTCTTTTTTGATTAAGACAGAATATATTTTGGTGTTAATTATATTTTATTTTGCATTGTAATTAAAATTTATAATTCTGCTTAATCTTTTTAATCCTTTTATAGTATGGCTTATTATGATATATAAAATACCTATAAAATTAAAAAAGGAGTTTTAAAGCTTTATTTAAGCTTTACTGAATTTTTATTATCTACTTTGAATACTTCGCCTTTTTTCATTTCAATATGTCCAGAGCTATAAGGCTTATTTTCAATAGTTATATAAACTTTGTCTACTCCATAGTAGCCGCCTAAAGTATTTACTATACTTTGAAGAATTAATGATTCATAACCAGATCCAGCATTCATTTCTGTAACAAAATTTTTATTAAAATCTACATAAACTGTATCATTATTTAAATAAAGACTGTTAATTTTTGCATTTGGACTTAAAGGTTTTCCGAGACTTGCATTTGGAGATTCTTTAAATGCTTTTTCAAATGCAAATTTAGTTATATCATTAGTTTTAAAAGTTAAATTTTTATCTATATAATATAATTTATCATCATTTATATTAGGATAATAAAATTTAATAGTTTGAACAAGAGATGCATTGTTTTGGAGTTTTTTTAATGATGAAATAACTTCCATATCTTTTGAAGTATATAAAGATTTTACAAGTCCCTTTTGAGGTACATAGTAATCTATATCTTTAAAATCTTTACCTTCTGTAGTTACCTCAACAGCTTTAAATGTTCCTAAAGGTGTATCAACATCTATATCTATATTAGAAATATATCTTTTTCTGTCATTTGAAATATTCCAAGAAGTGCCTTTTACTATGGGTTCTTTTAAAAGTATTTCATCAGTATTGGGTTTTTTAGAAGTAAAATCTTCCCTATAATAAGCTTCTTCCTTAGAATAGATAAGTTTAAGTTCGCCGTTTTTATATTCTAAGACATTTGCAATTTCAGTGCCGCCATTATTTTTTCTAAGTTGTATCTTGTCGTTTTTAATATAGTCCACCCAAACTGTGAAAGAGGCATATTCATTGCCTTTTCCTTCATAAGTGTATAATGTATTTAAATTAAAAGGATATATGTCTTTTATAGTATATTTAGCATTGTTAGAAGTATTTTCATTAACTCCTATATTTGCATTATTATCTTTTGGATCAACTGCTGGATTATTATTTTTATTTTCATTTAAAATAGATCCATTTTGTGAATTTTGGGTATTATTTTCATTATTTTTAATATTGTCTTTTTTACATCCGTAAGAAAAAATTAAAAAAGTTGAAATTAAAAGAGTAAATGTTATTTTTTTTATTTTCACTAAAAACACCTCCCTGAGATTATAATGTAAAATTTTAAAATTTTACATATATTTAGTTTCTCATGAAAAATAATTAATATGTTATTTTAATTATAAACCAAAATCAGGTAAATATAAACAATAATAAAATTTAATTATTATAATATCTAATTATTTTAAAAAATATATTCTATATATTCTAATTTCTTATAAAAATATTTTTAAAATATTGATAACATATATATAGATAAAAATGTATTATTTATTTTAGTATATATTAAGTTCTTATTTTAGCTATATTATAAAAATTAGAATTATACTATTATTTTAAAAATTTAAATGATAAAATAGAAAATATGATAATTATAAAAATAAAAGTAATAAACAATTGTAATTATTAATATGATATAAAATTCAAATAATTTCTAATAAAAGATAAAACTTAAACATAGATTGTTAGTATATAAAAATATATTATGAAGAGGTAGATATATGGAAAAATTTTATTATTTATTTTATTCTTTTATAATTTATTCTTTTTTAGGATGGGTTTTAGAAGTTATTTATCATTTATTAAGGGAAAAAAGGTTTATTAATAGAGGATTTTTAAGAGGACCTGTTTGTCCTATATATGGTACAACAGCTGTATTACTTATTATCTTGATAGATATAATAAGCAATAATTATATTTATATATTTGTTGCAGGAGCATTAATAGCTTCAATTATTGAGTTAGTTACAGGCTATGTTCTTGAAGCAGCTTTTAATACAAGATGGTGGGATTATTCTAATTTAAAATTCAATATAAAGGGGTATGTTTGTTTAAGATTTTCAATATTTTGGGGAATTATTTCAGTATTTTTTGCTAAAATTATAAATCCTAAAGTATCAAAAATTGTGTATTGGATAGTAGATAAAAACAATAAATTGGTATTTATTACAGTATTAATTATTTTGTTATTAGATATAATTTTTACTATAAATAATTTAATTGCTTTTAAGAGATTATTTGCTGAAATTCAAGACATATTAATGGAGATTAAAAATAATGTAGATAAACTTATGAATGAAAAAATAAGTAAAGAAAGTATTCTAATTATAGATAAGAGAATAAATGCTCTTAAAGAATCAAAAGAAAAATTACTTCTTAAAATAAATTTAAGACAAAGAAGATTATTAAAGGCGTATCCACGTTTAAACTCAAAAAAATTTGAAAGTGCTATAGAAGAGATAAAGAAAAAAATTAAGAAAAAATAAAAATAAATATTTAATATAAGTTGATTTTACTTTGAAATTAAAAATTTATAAAATTACTTTTAAAAAAGTAAAAAATTGCATTATAAAATAATACATAAGATTCAAGTTATGTTTAAATAATAATATATATGATTAAGTTAAATAATCATAATATAAAATAAAAAGGAGGTTTTTCTATGGAAGGCAAAAAAAAGGAAGCTGATAAGGAATTTGGTATAGGTCATATGATTGCAAGAATAATTGTTTCTGCAATTACATTAGCTGTAGTAGCTTTTCTTACACCAGGCTTTACTATTAGTGGTATTTGGCCGCTTCTTATAGCTTCTGCAGTAATAGGTGTCATAGATTATCTTATAGAAAAGCTTACAGGATTTGATGCAACTCCTTTTGGAAGAGGTATAACAGGTTTTTTAGTATCGGCAGCTATAATTTACTTAACAAGTTACATTGTATCAGGATTTAATATAAGTATGTTAAGCGCAATAATAGCCGCATTAATTATAGGAGTTATAAATATGATACTCCCAGGAAGAAAAGTTTTATAATTTTTAGTAATGATAAAAAATAAATGGCAGTTAGTAATTTCAGTGAATATTAACTAAAATTACTAACTGCCTCAAATTTTATTTCTTTAAACTTTAAATTTATATATAAAATAAAATTATATGATTAAGCTTTAATAATCTTTAAATTAAATTTTTATATAATTTATAGTATTTATTATATTATTAGTATTTATTATAGCATTTAAAGTTTACTATTGTACCTATATAGTTATATAACAGTTAATTTTCAATAAAAATACTTTTTATAGTGCAATCATATAGTGCAATCATTATATATAACAAAAATATTCACATAATAAAAATATAAAAAATATAAATGCTAGTCTTTATATTATCATTATATATAGTTTATAATATAAGTTATAGTTTTTAAAAAAAGTTCATTTTTGTGGATGTAAGAAAGGATGTAAAAATTGAATAAGGATATATTAAAATTTTGCAATAACAATGAATATATGAATAATATACTCAAACTTTTTACAGAAGATTTTTTCTTTGAATATAATGAATTTTCTCCAAAAGAGAAACGAATTATAGTAAAAGCAATACCTTATTTTTATAGAATATGGTATTATTCTTCTCTTGTAGATAACACTCCATTGTCTCCTTCAAATTTTATAAATCTTCAAGTTCAAGATAAATTTGGGGAGAAATTTAGAGTAGTTCCAATAATTAATCCTATTTATAAAAACAGAACTTTAAAGGAATTTAAATATGAATATAAATTGTTTACTATTGATAACCATCCTGTTTTAGAAGACATTAAGTTATTTTTAGAATATTGTTCTCCAGATGTAGGTATAGATGAGTCAGGATTACTTTTAGAAGAAGAAAGAAATAAAATAATTAATAAATTAACTTTTAAAGAAATATTTTATGTAACTTTTTTAACTAATATTGCCTATGAACTTAATTTAATAAAAAAAATGCCTTCAATTGGTACATATAGAGCTATGCAAAATTTAAATAATGTTAATGAATTTTTCAGCCTTTCTAAAATAGAACAACTAAAAAAAATAGTAGCTGCAATAATTTCTAATGCCTCAAAAATTTTATTGCAATCTTTTAATTTTGATAGAAGTACTTTTTCAAAGAAAGCTTTATTTGAATTGTTTAGTAATTCTCAAAATCTTAATGAATATAGTTATAAAATATTTAAAAAATTTAATATTGATATTGATATATCATCTTTAAGTGAATTACTTTTTAAACCTATAAGTGAAAGCGAAATATATAAAATACCTGAAGAAAGATTTTTTGGCATTGCTTTAAGTGTAGAGTTTTCATTTATTATGGATGCTTATTTATTGACTCCACTTGGGCATTATTTACAATTTATACAGCCTATTTATAATAATAGATTTGATTTTTTATTTAGTTTTGAACAGCTTATTCAGGCAGATATTTCTAACATTCCTTTGATTAAGCTTTATTTTATTATGGCAAATGGATTTGATATAACTCCTTTAGGTAAAGAAATATTATTAGATGGAAATAGCCCTAAAAACGAATTTCAAAGGCTTATAGGTACAATTGATTTTAAAAATATTTATGAAGAAATTATAAACTATGTTGAACCTGAAGTAAGTATAGATGATTTTGAAGATGATTATGCAGAGGTTTTAAACTTTGAAGATTTTAAAGCATTAAAAAAAGAAATTGAAAATGCACACAAAAAAGAGTAAATTAGATTTGTACTATGTGATATAATAATAAAGTTGAAAATTGCAGCATTATATATAGAAAAACTTATGATAATTTGGTGGTGGGTAAAATGAAAAAAGGATTTGATCATGAAAAATATCTTAAAGAACAATCAAAATATATATTAGAGAGAGTTAATAATTATGACAAGCTTTATATTGAATTTGGAGGTAAGCTTCTTTTTGACATGCATGCTAAAAGAGTATTACCTGGATTTGATGAAAATGCTAAAATAAAGGTACTTCATGAACTTAAAGACAAGCTTGAGGTAATTATTTGCGTTTATGCAGGAGATATAGAAAGAAATAAGATAAGAGGAGATTTTGGAATAACCTATGATATGGATGTTTTAAGGCTTATAGACGACTTAAGAGAATATGACCTTGATATAAATAGTGTAGTTATAACAAGGTATAATGGGCAGCCTGCTACTAATGTTTTTATAAATAAACTTGAACGAAGAGGGATTAAGGTATATAAGCATAAAGCTATTGAAGGGTATCCAACAGATGTGGACAATATTGTAAGTGATAAAGGTTATGGCTCAAACCCATATATTGAAACAACAAAACCTATAGTAGTAGTAACTGCTCCAGGACCAGGCAGCGGAAAATTAGCTACTTGTTTAAGTCAGCTTTATCATGAATATAAAAGAGGCAAAGTTGCAGGATATTCAAAATTTGAAACATTCCCAGTTTGGAATATTCCTTTAAAGCATCCTTTAAATATAGCTTATGAAGCAGCTACAGTAGACCTTAAAGATGTTAATATGATTGATTCTTTTCATCTTGATGCATATAATGAATTAGCTGTAAATTATAATCGCGATATAGAAACTTTTCCGGTTCTTAAAAGAATTATAGAAAAAATAACAGGTAAAGAATCTATATATAAATCACCAACTGATATGGGAGTTAATAGAGTTGGTTTTGGAATTATTGATGATGAAGTTGTTAAAGAGGCTTCAAAACAAGAAATTATAAGAAGATATTTCGAAACAGCATGTGAATATAAAAAAGGATATGTTGATTTAGAAACTTTTCAAAGAATTAAAATTATTATGGAAGAACTTAAACTTAAGCCAGAAGATAGAAAGGTTGTTATACCTGCAAGAGAACGTGCATCTAAATTAAAAGGAGAAATTAATGGAAGTGAAGTGTGTTCTGTTGTAGCTCTTGAATTAGAAGATGGTACTATTTTAACAGGTAAAAGCTCAGATGTTATGAATGCAACTGCGGCTGTAATTTTAAATGCTGTTAAATATCTTGCTAATATAGATGATGATATTTATCTTATATCACCATTAATACTTGAGCCTATTATAAATTTAAAATCACAAAATTTAAAAAGTAAGAGTACAGCATTAAACTGTGAAGAAATTTTGATTGCACTTAGCATATGTGCTGCTACAAATCCCATAGCAGAAGTAGCACTTCAAAAACTTCCACTGTTAAAAGGATGTCAAGCACATTCAACTACAATATTAAGCAGATCAGATGAAGAAATATTTAGAAGACTTGATATAGATGTTACTAGTGATGCTCAATATCCTTCAGAAAATCTTTATTATATAAATTAAGAATAAATAGAAGAGGTGATTAAACAAATTTAATTATATATTTAAATTTGCTTAATCACCTTTAATTTATATTTAAATATATGAATTAATTAATAATTGATTTGAATTATAATGGAAGCCAGTTTAAAACGTTTTGAATATTTTTATCCCAGTAATCCCATGTATGACTTCCAGGTCCTTCAATATATGTATAATCAAAATCAGTTTTTACTATAAAATTCTTAAAATTTTGATTATTTTCATATAGAAAGTCTTCAGTGCCGCAGCATTGAAAAAGTTTTGGCTTAATTGAACCTGAATTTATTAAATTTTGAGCTAAATAAAATAAATCATGTTCACTATTAGGTACAGAATCTAACTCGCCAAAAATATTATATAATTCATTATTACTTATAATATCATCACTTTTTACGCGGCTATTTATATCTAAAACTCCAGAAAGACTTGCTGCAGCAGCATATTTTTCAGGACAGCTTAAAGCTATTTTAAAAGCACCATATCCTCCCATAGATAATCCTGCAATAAAATTATCTTCTCTTTTTTCAGAAAGAGGGAAAAATTGCCTTGCTATATTAGGAAGTTCTTCTGATATAAATGTAAAATAATTATATCCATGCTTCATATTTGTATAAAAACTTCTTCCAGCGTTTGGCATTACAACAGCAATTCCCAGTTCAGAAACATATCTTTCAATAGAAGTTCGCCTTTGCCAAATAGTATGATCATCAGATAGTCCATGAAGTAAATATAAAGTTGGATATTTTTCCTTTTTTATAGAACCTTTCATTCCAATTTGAGAAATTGTATTTTGAGGCAGTATTACACACATTGAAGTTGAAAAACCTAATACTTCAGAAAAAAAATCACAATGAATTAAAGCCATGATTATTATCTCCTTTAAAATTATAGATTTTCTTCAATTATATCATATTAATAGAAAAAAGTGGATAATAATAGCGGCTTATTAAAGAAAACTTTAAAATTAACGATTATATTATAAATATAGAGAAATATAAAGAAAAAATAAGATTACAGAATTTAATAATATATATAAAGCTTTAAAGATGTAAGGCAAATGTATTAGGATAAAAATGATAAAAAAGTTATTTGCAATATGGTATTGTATAACTTATAATAATTTTATTAATATTGCATTTTGTGTTTCAGAATACAAAATGTATTAAATATGAGGGGGATAAAAATGTATTATTTATTACTTATTTTATTGTTTTTAAAACCTAGTATTAAAAAAGAAGATTTACAAGAACAAATTATAAGGGGAATTTTAGGAGGGATAATATCATTTTTTGTGTTTTATATTTGTAAATACGATAAAAGTATTTCTTTTATTTTTTCTATGCTTTATATTCCAATTATTATTCAAATTATATTTTATACTATATCAAGCGAGAAAAACAAATATAAGAATAAATCTAAATCTAAATCTTTCTTTGTACCAGTTATGATTTTATTTTTTATTTTAAGTATATTATATAATACTCTGCCTTATATAACAGGTAATGCTAAAAAACTTGCACAAATGGTACCAGTTAAAGAAAGTACAGAAAAAATTTCTCAAATAGATGCTGAACATGTCATTATTATATCACCAGAAACAGCTTATTATGAAATGCAGAAAATGCTTGGAACACTTCCTAATCCTAGTGTTTATAAAGTAGGTGAACTTGGAATAACTATGGCTAAAGGAGAGGCTTTTTATGTAGCACCAATTGAGGTAGATGGATTTTTTAGATCACTTACAAATAAAGAAATACCTGGAGTTATGGTTGTTTCAGCAGAAAAGCAGGAAGAGGCAAAAATTATTAATATGCCTATTAATAAAGCAGAATCTTTATCTTTTGGGCATAATCTTTATAGGGCACTTAGAAGAGCTAAACCTGGAGCAATACTGTTTCAAGCAAATGCTGAACTTGATGAAGAAGGAAATCCTTATTATGTAGGAAGTTATGGACATTATAAATATGGACGTAAAGGTGCAGTTGTTGATGGTGTACTTTTAGTGTCTTTTAAGGATGGAAAAATTACTGATTATAGTAAAGATAAAGCTCCTGAATGGGTAGATGAAGTTTATCCTTCTGATATTTCTGAAGATTATAATAGATATTTTGGTACACTTTCTAAAGGATTTTTCAATAAAATTTTTGCAAAGATAGGAGTTCATGTACCTACAAATTGGGTTTCTCAAACAAGTATAGGAGGACTTGATGTAAATTCTACTGAAGTTACTGGAGTCATAGATAGTGATGGAAGAATGAAGTGGTTTACTGACCATACAAATACATCAGAAAATTCAACAACTATGACAGGATATACTCTTATGGATATGAGAAATGGAGATATGATTTATTATAAAACATCAGGCTATATAAATGGCAAAGGAGCTATGAATGCTGTAGATAAAACTATAGGAGCTAATAAAGCAAATTGGACTCCTGTACAGCCTTTGTTTTATAATATTTTCGGTGCTGAAGCATGGGTAGTTCCAGTGGTAAATAAAACTGATGGAGCTTTAGTAAAGGTAGGGATAGTTTCTGCTAAAAATAGTTATGTAGTGCTTGAAGATAATAAAACTGCAGCCCTTGATTCATTTAAAAATGCTATTGCTTATGGCAAAATAAATGAAGTAGGAGATAAAAATGCAAATAGTATTAAAGCTGAGGAAAAGACTATTACAGGAAAAGTTTCAAGAATAAATGCAATAACTGAAGACGGAAATACAATTTTTTATCTTAAACTTGATGGATTAGAAACTATTTATATGGTAAATAAATCTGCCGGAGTTGATATAGTTTTAACTAAAGAAGGAGATATGGTTGAAATAAAATATTTAGATATTAAAGATAATAACATAGTTTCAACAACAAGTTTTAAAAATAATAATATAAAATAAAAAAGAATATTTACAGTTAAAATAAAATTAGAGGAAATCATATCCTCTAATTTTACTTTTTTATAGTATTATTAACTCACAATAAGCTTTAAATTAATTTCTACTATACAATTTATAGTGTTTTTAAATTTCTATTATATTATATATAATGGTCAATATTTAATAAAAGACATTTTGTGAGTTAATAATAGTTATTTTGAATAATGAACTATTATTTTATAATTTTAATGTATATAATATTATTTACTTATTTCAGCAATTTCTTTTAATATTTTTTCTCCTCCTTGTGCGTTCCATTTATTAACAAAATCATCGAAAGAATCTATAGGAGCAGTACCCATAATTATTTTAGCGAAAGTTTCTTTTTCTAGTTTTTGAAGATTAGACCATCTGGAAGTCATAGTATCTGTTTGACCGTAATAAAGGCTATATACTTCTTTAATGTTCTTTTCTGTTGAAAGAGGTCTATCTCCAACCATGATAGATACAAGACGAGGTAGATTGCTAGATACAAGATCACTCTTTAAATCCCAATTATTTATAGAATAATCATCTAGTGGTTCTTTTTTAAGTTTTTTAATTGCTTCCATATCTCCTTTAAGAAGTTTATGAGTACTAAAATCTACATCTTCAATAGTAGTTTCACCTTTCATGTATTTATTAAGTATATTATAAGAGGATTCAAGTTCATCTACATTATCAAATACAGCGAATAAAGGATAAGCAGCTCCTGTACCTGTATTTTTACTTAAGCCGTTTTCTATCCATTTTGCTTCATCTCTTAAAAGAAGATTAATAACTTTTACAGCAGCTTCAGGGTTTTTACAATTTTTATTTACAACTAAGAAATTAGTAGCTGGAGAAGATAAATGAACATAGTAATTTCCATCTTCAGCTCTTGGAGATGCATAAGCTTGCCAATCTGGAGCAGGATTTTGCTTATAAACATCAGCAATGTTATAACCTTCCCACCAAGGCCCGAAGAATATACCAGCTTTACCATCAAGAACTGGCTGCATGCTGTCATCACGTACTAGTAATTCTTTATCAATTAATCCTTCTTTATACATATTTGATAATGCTTCTAAAGCTTTTTTTGTTTCAGGTTGAGTAGAACCATATACAACTTTACCGTTACTGTCTTTTAACCAGTAACCTGGATAAGATTGATGTGCACTAAAAATAGGATCTAGTCCAAATTGATTACCATCTGTTCCTGCTAAAGTACCAGATTTAGCTGGGCCAACAATACCTATTGTGTCTTTTTTACCATTCCCGTCTGGATCTTGTTCAACAAAAGCTTTAGCAGTAGCTTTTAATTCTTCCATATTTGTAGGAACCTTTAAATTTAATTTTTTTAACCAATCTTGACGAATCCACATTTCATTAAAACCATTTGCCTTTGGAGAAGTAGCAGGAATACCCATAATTTTACCGTCTCTCTCTGTTAGTTTTTTTAGAGATTCTCCGCCGCTATTATAAAAACTTTTAAGTAAATCACAAGCATAATCATTATATACACTTGTTAAATCTGCAATTTGATCAAATTTAAGCATAGCATTAAATTTTGTAGTATCTACAATAACAGCATCTGGCAGATTGTTTGATGAAATTGCCAAGCTGATTTTTTGATCCCAATCACCAGGTGCACAAATCCAATCAAATTTAATATCAATGTTTAAATTCTTTTTAATTTCATCAATATATCCATTTTTTTCAATGGATTGTCCTTCATCAAATTTTACATTAGGATCAAGGGTACGAACAAGTCTTAAGGTAACAGGTTCATTATATTTACCAAATGGACCTGGTTCGGAAGATGTTTTTTTAGAAACTGTATTTTGCACATCTTTTGTATCAGCTTTATTACATGAAGTCAAAGTTGCAGCTAGCATAGTTAAAGTTAAAAAAGAAGTTAAAAGTTTTGTTTTTTTCATTTATTATCCCCCTCATTAAACATATTTTAATATATTTTATTTGCACAAATAATTATGCAATTAAAATCAAGGCAAATTTTATATAAATTATTCTTTTACGGAACCTAAAGTAATTCCAGTTATAAAGTATTTTTGTAAGAATGGATAAATTGCTAAAACTGGTATCATAGCTATAAATATTTTAGCTGCGTTTAAAGATTTATTATTAAGCTGTGATGCAAGTTTAATCTGTTCTACATCCATGGTGTTAAAATCTAAATTTACAACTAATTGCTGTATATAAGTTTGCAATGGATAATTTGATTGTTTAGTATTTAAAACTAGCCCTTGAAAGAACTCATTCCAATGTCCAACTATAGTAAACAAAGTAATAGTTGCAATTACTGGTCCTGAAAGAGGAATAAATATTTGGATAAAAGTACGCCAAGGACCTGCGCCATCTATATATGCTGCTTCTTCTAATGCTGAAGGTATATTTTTGAAAAAGTTTATTACTAATATAACATTAAATATTGGAAGACTTCCTGAAAGAACCAATCCCCATATATTGTCAATTAAACCATAACTTCGGACTGTTAAGTACCAAGGTATTGTACCGCCATTAAATAGCATACAGAATATTAATATCCACATATAAACATTACGATGAGGTAATTGTTTAGATGTTTTAGACAAAGGATAAGCCATTAATAAAGTAGTTCCAACACTTACTATTGTGCCAAGTACAACTCTTTTTATTGATACCCAAAAGGATACGAAAAAAGCTGATTCACTAAGTATTTTGCTGTAAGATAGAAGATTAAATCCTACTGGCCAAAATGTAACAGCACCAGCATTAACGGCTGATTTTTCACTAAGTGAAACCATTAAAATGTACCAAAGAGGTACTAGGCATAAAAGAGAAATTGAAATTAGTAAAACTATGTTTACAACGTTAAATATTTTAGAAGATAAAGATTTATTTTCAACCAAAGAATTCACCCCCCGTTTTAGATTTTAAAAAATCTTATATCCAGTAAACTTATCTGCAAGTATATAGCTTAGTATAATAAGTATAAAGCTCACAACAGATTTTAAAAGACCAACTGCAGTAGCAAGGCTAAACTGTAAATCTACAAGACCTGCACGATATACCCATGTATCAATAATATCTCCAGTTGAATAAACTAAAGGATTATATAAATTATAAATTTGATCAAATCCAGCATTAAGAACATTACCAAGTGAAAGAATTGCCAAAAGTATTATAGTAGTTTTTATTCCAGGTAAAGTAACATGTAATAGTCTTTTAAATCTTCCAGCACCATCAATAGCTGCAGCTTCATGAAGTGCGGGATCAATTCCTGTTAAAGCTGCAAGATAAATAACTGCATTATATCCAAAGCATTTCCATATATCAGAACCTATTACTAAAGGCCTAAATAAATCTGGCCTACCAAAAAATACAATAGGTTTCATTCCCAAAGATGTTAGTAAATTATTAATTGGACCTGTTACTCCAAAAATGTTTAAAACAATATTTGCTAAAATAACCCAAGATAAGAAATAAGGTAAATATACTATGGTTTGAATAGGTCTAACTAATTTTTTTACAGTTAATTCGTTAAGAAGTAATGCAAAAATTAATGGTATTATTAAATTTCCTATTAATTTACCTACTGCTATAACTACTGTATTAATAAATACCTGCTTAATATCATTCATACTGAACATATATTTAAAATTTTCTAAACCTACAAATGGGGATTTGAAAATTCCTAAACTTGGGTTAAAATCTTGAAATGCCATTATAACTCCAAACATAGGTACTATACTAAATAGTATCAGCCAAATATAACCAGGGGCCATCATTATCCAATAATGTTTTATATTTTTTTTATTATACATTTATTAATTTTCTCCTTTCTATATAAGTTTAATTAAATTACAGTTATGTTTTCGTTTACATTTAAAGTATAACATCATTAAATTTTTGTACATATAGATATATGTTGTTTAATTATTGGTATTTTGTTATATAATTAGGTTAATATTGATAGATTATATAAAAATAGCACTAATGTTTTTGATTTTGAGAATATTAAACATGATGGTATTGGTTATATTTATTAATTTAAAGTTTAATGTTAAAGTCTAGGAAAATAATAATCCTCCCTGGTCAAATAAAAGATATTCCCTTATCGGATTATTATTTTCCTAGACTAAATATTAAAAATGGTGTTAAAGTCTAGTAAAAATAATAATCCTCCCTGGTCAAATAAAAGATATTCCCTTATCGTATTATTATTTTCTTAGACTAAGTATTAAAAATGGTGTTAAAGTCTAGTAAAAATAATAATCCTCCCTGGTCAAATAAAAGATATTTTCTTATCGTATTATTATTTTCTTAGACTAAGTATTAAAATGGTGTTAAAGTGTAGTAAAAATAATAATCCTCCCTGGCTAAATAAAATATATCAGCTGGTAGGATTATTATTTTTACTATATTAAATTTTAAAATTTAATGGTAAAGTTGTTTTTTATATTCCCCAGGAGTGGTTCCTGTTAATTCATAAAAGACTCTTATAAAATAATTAACATCTTCATAGCCTATATCATGTGCAATATCGGATACTAAAGCATCTTTTTTTACAAGCAAAGTTTTGGCATATCTTATACGTTCTCTGCGTATGAACTCTTTAAATGACATTCCAGTATATTTTTTAAAATTAATAGAAAAATAACTTCTGCTAAGGTTTATGATTTGAGCAGTCTTTTCTGTACTAAGTGAACTTTTTAAATTTTCTTTTATATAAATTACAGCTTTAAGTATACAAAGCTGAATTTTATCAAGATTAGTTTCTTTAGAAGCTTTTTTATATAATGATTCTCTAAATGAAATAAGCCACTTAAAGAAATCATCAATATTTTCATATTCAGGAATATTTTTTTTAATGCTAACTATATTTTTTTCAGCTTCACTGGTTAAATGAAGTAATACTTGTGCTACTCTCCAAATAGAAACATTAATTTCTTTTGTACGATAAATAAGTTCTTCAAAAATGTCATCATCGTAAATCCAATACATTTCATTCCATTTTTTAACAAGATACTGCCATTTATTTTCATCAAAATTATTTTTAGGAGGAATAGTATTTGAAGAAGGTTTTAAAATATTTTCTTTATAATTAAAATTAATATTTCTTCTTAGCATAATGTTTTCAACTTTTTCACTTATTCGTTTAAGAAGTTCATCACAATTTGTGCTTTCCATTTCTAATTTAGAAATATAATCTATAGCTCCAATTCTTAAAGCTGCTTGTACATAATGAAAATCTTCATGAAATGTTAATACAACAAAAAGTAAATTTGGATTAATAATATGACTTTTTTCCATTAAAGAAATTCCATCCATAACTGGCATAGACAAATCTACGAATAATAAATCTACTGGTGTTTTTTGTAAAAATTCTAATGCTTTTTCACCATTTTGTGCTTCTCCTGCAACTACCATTCCATATTTTTCCCATGGCATCATTGAAATAATTCCTTGCCGTGCTAGCCTATCATCATCTACAATTAATACTTTGTACATATTTATAAAACCTCCTTTAGTAATGCATTTTAATGTTAATAAATTAAATAATTTATTTTTCATAATAAATTGGCATAATCAAAGTTACTTTAGTTCCATGGCTTAATTCACTTTCAATAGTAATTTTAGCTTTATCTTTATAAAACGACTCTAGCATATAACATACATATTTAAGCCCAATTCCGCCCAGTGTATTATCTTTTTCAGATTTTTTATCAAGAGCTTGTTTAATATTATTAAGTTCATCAGCACTAAGACCTTTTCCGTTATCTTCAAATGTAATTATTATAATATTATCTTTATCTAAATGGGATATGGAAATATTTAAACAGCCAGATTCTCCAAGTCCATGTTGTATAGCATTTTCTGCAATAGGCTGTAAAATCATCCGTGCTGTAGGTGTGTCAAGATAATCTCCTTCTTCTATGTTTACTTTTACTTGAAAGTCGTATCGCATTTTTTGTAATTTAAGATAAGATTTAAGTATTTTAATTTCTGTCCTTATAGTAGCTTGTTTATCTACTTTGTTTAGACTATAAGCTAAAATATAATTTAACTCTTTTGTAAAAATCTCAATTTCAGTTTGGCTTTGCATTTTTGCAAGCCAGTGAATAGAGTGAAGTGTATTCATTAAAAAATGTGGATTAATCTGATGATAAATTTTTTCAATTTCTAGTTGATGTTTTTCTTGTGCTACTTTTTCTACATCTAATAAGAGATTCTGTATTCTGTGTTTCATAATATCAAATTGCTTAAAAAGTTCATCATATTCCATTACACCAGTAGAAATAGAAACAGCTTTTAAATCACCTTTGCCCAATTTTTTCATTTCTTTTGAAAATATAAATAGTGGTGTATAAATAAGACGATATAAAGCAATAAATGAAAAACCAAATAAGAATAAGGATATAAATAATATTCCTATAACATTCCTAATCCATATATAAAATTCGTGATTGTAGTCTTTAGCAGGCAATAATAATACATTTGTATATCCAGTATTAGAAGGAACCCTTACACCTACATATTTTTCATATTTACCGAAGTAACCGTTTCCTATTTTGCTTTCATTATTTAATTGAAAAACTTTACCTAAAGTAAAATCGTTTGTACTGGAAAATTTTATTTTGTTATTATAATCTAATTGCAAAAGAATATAATTCATATTCTGTGATTTTGAAAGTGCATCTATAATTTCTTTTGATTCTATTTTAGATTCTATATAAATTATAAGTTCTTTTCCGTTAGACATATTAATTTTACGGGATATTGAAAGAACATCCCATGTAGAAAGTCCCATAGCAATAGATTTATGTATAGAATGATAATAAATGCTGCCATTTTGTTTTAAAACATTAATATTTTGAGGTAAAAAATTATCCTTAGAAGCAAAATTATAAAAATAAGTACAGTTATTTGATGGATCAAAATACGCTCTATAAACGATATCACTATTGGCAAAAGTAATTTTAACTAAACTATCTAAAATTTGCTGACTTATTAAGTATTTATCAAAAGTTGAGTCTTCTTGAAAATAATTTTCAAGTAATGAACCAACAGTACCTTCAGGAGACATTTGCTGTGAAATTTGTATCATATTAAGATAGCTTTCAGTCATTGTATAAGTAATTTGTTCTAAATCAGATACCATTGAAGCTTTTAGTTTATTTTTTTCAATAGAATGAATTGTATAATAAGATGCTAAAGACAGTAATAATAAAATTATAGAAGTTTCAATAACTAAAATAAAAATCAGCCTTTGATGTAGGGTCTTAAACTTAAAATAATTAAAGGAAGATTTTATATTATAAAATTTCACGATATTTCCTCCATGTAATTTAAATATTATAAAAATAATATTATAGTATTATTAACTCACAATAAGCTTTAAATTAATTTCTACTATACAATTTATAGTGTTTTTAAATTTCTATTATATTATATATAATGGTCAATATTTAATAAAAGACATTTTGTGAGTTAATCATATTATTTGATAAAATTAAGATAAACTATATATACATAAGATTAGTAAAACAAATTAAATAAGGTTAAAAATTAACCTTATTCAATTTGTTTTAAAAGTGTTTTCATAACTTTGCTTAATTTTGTTTTACCTAATTCTTCATGAGATATAGCAATAACTAATTTTATATCGTTATCTGATTTATCCCATTTGTAAGATTTAATATCTAATATAGCGTCTTTTGGTATAAATTCTTCTATATCTGAGGCTAATTCTTCTGCTAAATTAAGATATTCTAAAAAAAGGTCATCTTCGCTGATTTTGTCTTTAGAATTGTTTAATATATTCATATTTTCTGATATTATGCTATTTAATTTATCTATACTTATGCTAAGATTAAAAGCAAGCACATCGTCTCTCTTTGATCCTTTGCTCATATCTTTAATTACTTTAAATTCTGAGTTTTTTTCTATAATTTCTTTCATTTCTTTACTGTCAATAATTTGATTACCAAATAATACGTACATTTTTGTTTACCCCTTTTATAGAATTAAAATTAATAGAGTTTATATAAATTATTATAAATTATTATCTAGCATTATAAAACACTTTTCAAGAAGAAAGAATAAGTGATTTACTTTTTACTAATTTAAGTGGTTATGGATATGGAGATATAGGCAGAGATATTTTATATAACATAAAAAAGCACAGCAGATAAATATCTATTGTGCCTTTGCACTAAAAGTTAATTTTAATATAATTATAATATAGGTAGTCTGCCTAATTCTTTAGTACCCCATATATATTTAGAATATTCTCTAATAGTATTGTCGCTTGAAAAAATTCCAGAATGAGCTATATTAGTTATAGACATTTCCAGCCATTTAGATTTTTGAGTATATAATTCATTTGCTTTTTCGTGGGCTTTTGAATATGCATCAAAATCTTTAAGAACAAAGTATTCATCATTAAACATTAAAAGTGATTCATATATGTTTTTAAATTCAGAACGAGAAGGAGCCAAAGTTCCATCTATAAGTTGGTTTAAAAGTTTATTTATTCTCATATCGTTGTTGTAAACATCCCAGGAAGAATATCCTCCGTATTTATTATAGCTTAATACTTCATTTGCTTTAAGCCCGAAAATTATAATATTATCTTCTCCTACAGCTTCTTTTATTTCGATGTTTGCTCCATCTAAGGTAGCAACGGTTATAGCTCCGTTCATCATAAATTTCATATTTCCTGTTCCTGAAGCTTCCTTTGTAGCTGTTGATATTTGTTCACTTATATCAGCACAAGGAATTATTTTTTCAGCTAAAGAAACACTATAATTTTCAAGGAATATTACTTTTAACTTTCCATTTATACTTGGGTCGTTATTAATTTTATCTGCTACACTGTTTATAAGTTTTATTGTTTGCTTTGCAAGATGATAGCTAGGAGAAGCTTTTGCTCCAAAGAAAAATGTTCTTGGAAATATATCTAAATTAGGATTTTCTTTAAGAGTATTATAAAGATACATTATATGAAGTATATTCAAAAGCTGCCTTTTATAAGCATGAAGTCTTTTTACCTGTACATCAAATATAGAGTTTGGATCTAAAATTATTCCATATTTATTTTTTACCATATTTGAAAAATCAATTTTATTATTTCTTTTAATGTCATCAATTTTGTCTTTAAAAGAACTATCATATTTAAAAGAATCTAGATGAATAAGCTCTTTAGGAGATTTAATCCAATTTGTTCCTATTGTTTCATTGATAAGGGAAGCAAGCCTTGGATTAGCTTTTAAAAGCCATCTTCTATGAGTTATTCCGTTAGTTTTATTGTTAAACTTTTCAGGATAAAAGTCATAAAAATTTGATAATTCTCTATGCTTTAATATTTCAGTGTGAAGTTTAGCAACACCATTGACAGAATGACTGCCTACTATAGCAAGATATGCCATATTAATAACTCCATTATTAATAATAGACATACTGTTTATTTTATTCCACTGATTAGGATATTTATAAGCTAATTCTTCACAAAATCTTCTATTTATTTCTTCTATAATCATATAAATTCTTGGAAGAAGTTCTCTAAACATATCTACAGGCCATTTTTCAAGTGCTTCTGCTAAAATAGTATGGTTAGTATAGGCCATAGTATTAGTTGTAATATACCAAGCATCTTCCCAAGATAAAAGTTCTTCATCTACGAGAATTCTCATAAGTTCAGCTACAGCCACAGAAGGATGAGTATCATTTATGTGAATTGCTATATATTTATGAAAGTCTTTTATTGGAAGCTTGCATTTTTTGTATCTTCTAACTATGCTCTGAAGCCCTGCACTTACAAAAAAGTATTCTTGTTTAAGTCTTAAAAGTCTTCCTTCTTTGTTACTGTCATCAGGGTATAAAACCTGAGATATAGATTCTACTGAGGCTCTATAAGCTTGTGCCCTTACATAATCACCTTGACTAAAAGTTGAAAAATCAAAATCTTGTTCTACTGGCTCTGCACTCCAAAGTCTTAAAGTATTTATAGTGTTATTATCGTAACCTATAATAGGAGTATCATATGGAATTGCACGTACTGTTTCATAATCTTTATGAATAAATGTAAGTCTTTGATTTTCATAAGTTGTTATAATTTTACCATAAAATTTAACATCTACAGCTTTATCTTCTTTTCTTATTTCCCAAACGTTACCTTCTCTAAGCCAATTATCTGGTATTTCAACTTGATATCCATTGACTATCTTTTGCTGAAAAAGACCATATTTATATCTAATTCCACATCCATGACCAGGTATTGAAAGAGAGGCCATAGAGTCTAAAAAACAGGCAGCAAGCCTTCCAAGACCTCCATTTCCAAGTCCTGCATCATTTTCTACTTCTTCAAGCTCAGATAAATCTATACCAAGTTCTTTAAGACCTTCAGCACATACATCTCTAATTCCAAGATTTAAAAGATTGCTTCCAAGAAGTCTTCCAATTAAAAATTCCATGGAAAAGTAATAAACTTGTTTTTCTTTATTTTCTTTATAGCATTTATTTGTATTTAGCCAATTTTTTGATACATAATCTCTTACTAAGCCGCCAAGTGCAAAATATTTATGAAGTTTTGAGGCATCATCTATTTCTTCTGCAAATGTATTTAATAGCTTTTCTTTATAGTCTGATTTAAATTTTTCTTTGCTTAAATTCATGCAAATTTACCTCCTCAAATATACAGTAGACAGCAAGGAAACTGCTGTCTACTTACAAATTTATAACATGGAAGAATAAAGTTTTTTATATTCTATGGCGGATTTTTTCCAGCTATTATCTTCTAACATAGCTTTTTTAACTAAATTATTCCAAGTTTTTTTATCATTATAAAAGCTTAATGCTCTTTTTATAGTATATAGCATGTCATGTGCGTTATAATTTTTAAATGAAAAACCATTACCTTCTTTAGTATATTCATCATAAGCTTTAACTGTGTCTTTTAGACCTCCAGTTTCACGAACTATAGGAATACTTCCATATCTTAAAGCTAAAAGCTGACCTATGCCGCAAGGCTCAAATAAAGATGGCATAAGGAACATATCTGAAGAAGCATAAATCTTTTTAGCTAATGTATTACTAAATGTTATGTTAGCAGATAATTTTGAAGGATAAATTCCAGAATAATATCTAAACATTTCTTCATATTTTCTGTCTCCAGTACCTAATACTACAAGCTGTAGATTTAAATTTAAAATCTCTTCAATAACATGAGATACAAGATCTAATCCCTTTTGAGAAGTAAGTCTTGTAACCATACCAATCATTGGTATAGACTCATCCTTTGAAATATTAAGTTCTTCTTGAAGCTTAACTTTATTTTTCAATTTAAGAGATATATTATTATAATCATAGTTATAGAAAAGTTCTTTATCTTTTTCAGGGTTAAATATTTCAGTATCAATTCCGTTTACTATACCACTTAAATCCTTACTCCTAATTTGCAGGAGACCATGAAGACCTTCGCCATAAAATGAAGTTTTTATTTCTTCGGCATAACTTTTACTTACAGTTGTTATTTTGTCTGAAAAATTTAAGCCCCCTTTCATAAATGAAACTCCATCATAGTATTTGAGCATATCTTCTCTAAAATAATCATCATCAAAACTTAATAAATCCCCTAAAATATCTTTTGAAAAAATACCCTGATATTTTAAATTATGGACAGTATATACGATTTTTATATCATTAAATCTAGGTTTATTTTTAAAATGTTCTCTCATAATAGGTGCAATCATTCCAGTATGCCAATCATTAAGATGAATTATATCAGGAGTAAAATCTATCATATAATTTACGGATTCTAAAACAGCTCTGTCAAAGAAGGCAAATCTTTCACTGTCATCATCATAACCATAAGGATTATCTCTTTTAAAATAATATTCATTGTCTATAAAATAAAATGGTATGCCGTCATATTCTAAGTATTGAAGACCACCATATTGATTTCTCCAACCTACAGGTACATTAAATGTAGCTAAAGTAAGCATGTTATTTTTTAATTCTTCTTTTATACCTAAATATTTAGGTATAATAACCCTTACATCTAATCCTAATTTTCTAAGAGCCTTTGGAAGAGCATAAGCAACATCCCCAAGTCCTCCTGTTTTTATAAAAGGATCTGCTTCTGAAGCAACAAATAATATTTTCATTACAATTGTCCTCCTTCTAAATTTTAATCAAATATTCCTTTTTTTTCTATAACAAGAGGAAAATCTAAATCACCTTTTAGTTCTTTGCCTTCCTCAATAATACAATTTTTATCAATTATAACATTAATTAATTTAGCTCCAGATTTAATTTCACAGTTTTGCATTATAATGCAGTTTTTTATTTCAGCATCTTTGTGTATTTTAACTCTTCTAAATATTATGCTGTTTTCTATATTTCCTTCGATAATGCATCCATTTGCAATTAAACAATTAGATACTTTTGAACCTTCAATATATTTTGTAGGAGGTTCATCCTGAGTTTTGGTATAAATAAGACCATTTCTAAAAAATAATTCACTGCTTATATTTAAGTCTAAAAGATTCATATTTGCGTTATAGTAAGAATTTATACAATTAATACAATCAAGATGACCTGTAAATTCATAGGCATTTACTTGTAAAAAATCAAGTTTTCTATATATAGCTTCTTTAAGGGAAGCATAATAACCAGTTTTTATACATTCAATGATTAAATTAATAAGTGTTTTCTTTTTCATTATAAACATTTCCATAGATATGTTACATTCATTTTCAATACCTATATTTTTACCAACACTTAATACACTATTATTTTTATCTATGTTAAGAGTGCTGCAATCAATAAAATTGACTCTTCCATCATTAATTTTCTTATATATTACAGTTATATCAGCATCAGAAGCTTCATGATATGCAGCAGCAGCTTTATAGTCTATATTACAAATCATATTAGAAGATGCTAAGATAGCATAATCTTCTTTACTTTTATAAAAATATTCTATATTGTTTTTTAATGTTTCTATTTCACTCATATGATTTTTTTGTTCAAAATTAAAAACAAACATTCCATTTAGTTTTCTATCTAGATCCCATGGCTTGCCAGAACCAAGATGATCCATAAGAGAACGGGTTTTTCCATCTGTAAATATTCCTATATTTGTAATTCCTGAATTTACCATATTAGATAATACGAAATCTATTATTCTATATCTTCCACCAAAAGGTATCGAGGCTAAAGGCCTATTTTTAGCAAGTCTGTGTATTCTTTTTTCATCTTCATTAAGCATTAATATTCCCATATAATTTTTAAGCATAGTACCCCTCCTTAATCAACTATTTGTCCTTCGCCAACAACTGTAATATTTGTGCCGTCACCAAGATTTATATTGTCTCCTATTATTACATCGCTTCCTATAATAGCTTTATTGATAGTAGAATTAGATTTAATTTTAGTATTTGACATTACAACAGAATCAACTATTTTACTTCCTTCTGAAACATGAACTCCAGGGAATAATATAGAATTTATAACATCTCCATAAACTTCGCAGCCATCAGATATGAGAGAGTTAATAACTTTTGAATTTTTACCAATATGCTGTGGAGGAAGAGTAGGACTTACAGTATATATCTTCCATGATTTATCATGAATATTAAGCTCATTGTTTTCATTTAATAAATCCATGTTTGCTTCCCATAGACTTTCTATTGTACCTACATCTTTCCAATATCCTTTAAAAGGATAGGCAAACATTCTTTTTCCTGCTTCAAGCATACTTGGAATTACATTTTTACCAAAGTCATTTTTAGAATTTTTATCATTTTCATCTTTTATAAGAAATTGTCTTAATACATCCCAATTAAATATATAAATTCCCATTGATGCAAGAGTGCTTTTTGGATTTTTAGGTTTTTCTTCAAATTCGTATATCTCATAGTTTTCTTTTGCATTCATTATTCCAAATCTGCTAGCTTCTTTTAAAGAAACATTAAGAACTGCTATTGTTGCATCTGCATTTTTTTCTTTATGAAATTCTAACATCTTTGAATAATCCATTTTATATATATGATCACCAGATAATATTAATACATATTCAGGATTGTATCTGTCTATATAGTTCATGTTTTGATATATGGCGTTTGCAGTACCTTTATACCAATCTGCGCCATTATCTCTCATATAAGGAGGTAATATACTTACTCCTCCTGTGTGCCTATCTAAATCCCAAGGAGTACCTATACCAATATGGGTGTTTAAAATAAAAGGCTGATATTGTGTAAGAACCCCTACAGTATCTATACCTGAATTTGAGCAATTGCTAAGTGGAAAATCAATAATTCTATACTTCCCGCCAAAAGGTACAGCAGGTTTAGCTATTCCTTTTGTGAGTATCCCAAGTCTGGTGCCTTGTCCTCCCGCTAGTATCATTGCAATCATTTCTTTCTTTTGAATACTCATTTTTATCCCCCTTAAAGTTATAATTTTATTAAATCAAAATGCTATTTAATTTTAATAGCTTTTGATGGAAGCTTTATTTTATATTTATAATGTGGTTTTATAAAAATTGTAGCTAAAGGTGGTATAGTGATTTCTATATGATAAGGCTGATTGTGCCAATTTTCTATATGAGGTTTTATAACATCTTTATTTAAAACATTAGAACCACCAAAAGCTTCATTGTCACTATTAAATATTTCTTTATAATGAACAAAACTTGGTACACCTATTTTATAATTATGATATACAACTGGTGTAAAATTACAAATAACTATAATAAAATCTTTTTTTTCTTTACCTATACGCATAAAAGATATTATGCTTTGCTCAAAATTTTGATGATCTATCCATTGGAAACCTTCATAACTGTGATCTACTTCCCATAAAGCTTTTTCTTTTTTATAAAGAGAATTTATCTCTTTAAAATATAAATTAAGAGATTTATGCATTGGATAATCTAAAAGTGTCCAATCTAAGCTATGAGTATAACGCCATTCTAAAAATTGCCCTATTTCTGCTCCCATAAATAAAAGTTTTTTACCAGGATGAGACATCATATATCCATAGAAAAGTCTTAAATTTGCAAATTTCTGCCAATAATCTCCAGGCATTTTATCTAAAAGAGATTTTTTACCATGTACAACTTCATCATGAGAAAGAGGAAGTATAAAATTCTCTGAAAATGCATACATAAGCGAAAAAGTTATTAAATTATGGTGATATTTTCTGTAAATTGGATCCATTTGCATATATTTAAGCATGTCATTCATCCAACCCATATTCCATTTATAGTTAAAACCTACACCATTTAAATAAGTAGGTGCTGTTATGTATGGGAAACAACTGGAATCTTCAGCTATCATAAGTACATTAGGGAAATATCTAAATACAGTTTTATTTAATGTTTTTAGGAAATCAATAGCATCTAAATTTTCATTTCCACCAAATTTATTTTTTATAGACATTCCTTCTTTTTTACCATAGTTTAAGTAAAGCATATTAGCTACTGCATCTACTCTTATGCCGTCTATATGATATACATCAAACCAAAATAGAGCATTATTTATTAGAAAATGACGTACCTCTTTTTTGCTTAAATCAAAGTTAGCAGTTCCCCAATCAAAATTTTCAGCTAAAATAGGATTATCGTATTCATAAAGAGGTGTACCATCAAATCTATATAAACCATGAGAATCTTTACAAAAATGTCCAGGAACCCAGTCTATCAAAACACCTATATTGTTTTGATGAAATTTGTCTACAAAATACATAAAATCTTCTGGTGTACCGTATCTGCTTGTAACTGAATAATATCCTGTGCTTTGATATCCCCAGGAAGCATCAAGAGGATGTTCTGTAACAGGTAGTATTTCTATGTGTGTATAACCCATATCTATAACATATTCTACTAATTCGTCAGCTATGTCTTTATAATTTTTAAAATTATCTTCATCATCTTTATTTTCATCTCTTTTCCAAGAACCTAAATGCACCTCATATATATTTAAAGCTTTGTCATAAAGAGGGGTTGTACTTCTTTTAAATATAAATTCTTCGTCGTGCCAGGTATATTTATCAAGAGATACTATTTTTGAGGCTGTGTTTGGCCTAAGTTCAGAATAAAAAGCATAAGGGTCTGATTTTAAAAATTTTTTATTATCTAAAGTTATGATTTCGTATTTATATATGTCACCGCATTTTAAATTAGGTATAAATAAAGTCCAAATTCCAGAACTTTTTATTTTTTTCATTTTGTGTAACGAGCCTGTCCAATTATTAAAATCACCAACAACGCTTACATATTTTGCATTAGGAGCCCAAAGGGTAAATCTAACTCCAGAAATACCATTTATTGTTTTTAAATGGCTTCCAAAAATATTATAGGTTCTAAATTTTTTTATTTTATTTGAATTTAATATAACTTTTTTTGCATATTTAGGCTTATTCATAAGTTCACCCTTTCTTTATAATTATAAACAGAATAAAAATAGTAAATTTAAATAAAATTGTAAAAACATTACAATTTTATTCGTTTTAGTAAGCATTTGTCAAGTGTATTATAAAAAATTAAACCATTACAAAAATTTTAATATAGTGTTTTTTACTAAAAAAGGCAGAACAATAATTGTTCTGCCTAATTCAGCTGTCAAATAACCTAAGTCAAAACTCTATGGTTTTTTATTCCTTAACAACATATTACAGTTTTTTTTGTAAAACGTCAACAATATAATGCTTAATTAGCATATAATTTTAAATATTTGAAATTATTTTAATTATATCATTTACATACTATTATTAAAAATATTATAAATTAAAACTTTAATATAATCTGTATTTTTGCAATTTATTTATTAATTTTATTTATCATAAATATTTTTATTGAAATCCAATTAATAACTATAATTATCTCACCAAAAGTTTTTTGTTAAATATTGACCGCTATATATAGATATAATAGAAATTTAAAAGCACTATAAATTGTATAGTGCAAATTAATTTACAGCTTATTGTGGCTAAATTATAATTGATATTAAAACATTTAATTTTACTAATAATTTTACTAAAAAAGAATAAAATAATTTAGTGCAAGGTAAAATAATATCTATGATACAATAATTTAACAATTATATTTTAACTAGCTATTTACACTTTGGAAAGATATTGATAAAATATAATTAGTATTAATTGATATTAAATGTTAGGGAGGAAAAAATTATGAAAAAATATGTTTGTATAGCTTGTGGATATATATATGACCCAGAGCTAGGAGATCCAGATAATGGTGTAAATCCTGGAACTGCTTGGGAAGATGTACCAGAAGATTGGGTTTGTCCACTTTGTGGAGTTGGAAAAGATCAATTCGAAGAAGCTGAATAATATTAAAAATAATATATAAAATTTAAACAGGCAAGAGAATTTAGATAAGAGAATTAATGCATCCCCATTAAATAAACTTCAAAATATCTAGCTGATGAGTAGTTATATGTACTCATCAGCTAGTGTTTTTACTGCCAATTCCTATTTTTTTTATTAAAAGGAGCATTATTATTAGGGATTTTTTCTCTAATAATATTTTTATTATCAAGAATTCTTGCTCTTTGATGTTTAACTATTGTTCTATCTGTTAATATTCCAAGACCAAAACAAATAATACATATAAGTACGAATAGAACTGTTTTTTTTAACTTAGGGTTAATACTTTTTATTTTATTTTTTAAAGCAGTGTGTATTTTGGGTTTACTTTTGCTTGGCGAAGAAGCATTTGAAAAATTATTATTAATTTTACCTGGGTTTTTAGAAGATTCATTAAAATCTTTTGGTGCATCTATATTTAAAGAATTTGTATCATTAGTAAGAATAATATTTTTATCATCAGTATTTTCAAAAGTATTCTCAAACTGTTGTTTTTCATTTTCAAAATTCATATTTTATCATCTCCTAACTTTAAATATTTATTTTAGTTATATAGTAAACCTGTTATATTGCAGTAGCTTGGCAATATTATGAATAATTAATTAATAAATTAATGTTTAAATAAATTTATAACTTAGATTGGAAAATTTTTTAATTTCCATATTAGGTTAGACTTTATAATTTATATGATTATATAAACCATAAATTTTTATATATGAAAGAAGGTTTAAATATGAAGGCAGAAATATTAGCTGTTGGAACAGAAATATTGCTTGGAGATATAGTAAATACTAATACTCAGTATATAGCAAAAAGACTGTCAGATTTAGGTATAAATGTATATCATCAATCAGTAGTTGGGGACAATGAAGAAAGACTTTCAAAAGCTTATGAATTAGCTTTTGAAAGAGCAGATATGGTGATTACCACAGGGGGACTTGGACCAACTAAAGATGATTTGACAAAAGAAATAGGTGCTAAATATTTTGGTAAAGAATTAATTTTGCATGAAAAATCATTAAATCATATTAAAGAATTTTTAAGTAAATCAGGGAAAACTATGGTGCAAAATAATATAAAGCAAGCATATATACCAAAAGATTCAATAGTTCTACCTAATCCTAATGGAACTGCTCCAGGATGTATTATAGAGGAAAATAATAAAATACTTATAATGCTTCCTGGACCACCAAAAGAAATGATACCTATGTTTGAAAATTATGTAGTACCATATTTACAAAAATTTTCGGAGGGAGTTTTGCTCTCAAAGGTACTTAGAGTAGCGGGACTTGGTGAAAGTGCTATGGCAGAGATGGTAGATGATATAATAGAGAAAAGTAAAAATCCTACAGTAGCCCCATATGCAAAGGATTTTGAAGCAATACTTAGGATAACAGCAAAGGCAAAAACAGAAGAAGAAGCTTATGAATTAATAGCTCCTGTTGAAAAAGAGATAAGAGAAAGATTAAAAGATAATATATATGGTGAAGGTGAAACAACTTTAGAAAATGTTGTTGGGAAGATGCTTATTGAGAAAAACTTAACTATAGCTACAGCAGAATCTTGTACAGGAGGACTTTTGGCAGGAACTTTAATAAATTATCCAGGTATTTCTTCGGTATTTATAGAAGGAGCAATAACTTATAGTAATGAAGCTAAAATGAAAAGACTTAAAGTAAAAGAAGAAACTCTTGAAAAATATGGCGCAGTAAGTGAAGAAACAGCAAGGGAGATGGCTGAAGGGATAGCAAAAGCTGCAGGAACAAATATAGGGGTCTCTGTAACGGGTATAGCAGGTCCATCAGGAGGAACAGCAGAAAAGCCAGTAGGACTTGTGTATGTTGGTCTATATATCAATGGAAATATAAAAACAAAAAAATTAAACTTATCAGGAGATAGACAAAAGATAAGAAATAGCACAGTTATAAACACACTTGACTGGATAAGAAGAGAACTTTTAAATTAGAATAGCTTATAGTTTATATATTTATTTATAATTTAGTCTATATAATTATATATATATTTTTTACAAATCAATACAAAAAATTTCTGCCATTCTAGCTTGAGTATAGTTATTTATAAACTAAAAATTGAGTTATAATTTAAATTGTTATAAATAAAGAAAAATTTGATTAAAAATTCAACAGGATTACAGTATAGATATGCAAATTTAGAAAAGATAGTGAAATGTTTCAATTTTTAGAAGGGAGGTGATTTTTATGCCATTTATTCAATTTGATGGGCCAGAGCTTACTAAAGACAAAAAAGCTGAGCTTGTAGCTAAACTTACTAAAACTTCTTCAGAAGTATTAGGAATTCCAGAACAAGCATTTCAAATCTTAATAAGAGAAAATAGTATGGATAACATAGGAGCAGGAGGCAAATTGTTATCTGAAAGACATAAATAAATTTATAAATATAAACTAAAATAAAGCAATGTTTTTGTAATTTAAAAAGAGTCATGAATAAATAAGGAAAATCCTTATTTATTCATGACTTTTTTAATTTTATAACAAATTTTATTTTTAATTTTAATTTTTTTATTATTTTAATTTTTTTATTTTTTTATTTTTGTATACTATGTTGAATATTTTAAAATCCATATTAACATATGTCAAAACAAATCTACAAAAACAAAACAAAAATTTCACAAAAACAAATAAAAAGAGTTTTTGATAAAATAGATGAATTATAAAGAAAAACAGTTCTAATTTTAAAATTTAATCTATTTTAATGTTTGAAAATGATTACTAAAAGGATATATAATAAATATAACAAAAATAAAATACAAAAATATATATAAATTTTTCGGAATAACAATATTGAATTGGGGGCGAAAATATGGACTTGCTATGGGAAATAGTTCAAGATAAATATAATTCAAGAGAAAATAGAAAATATGAAACATTATTTACTTTAGCTAATGGATATAAAGGACTAAGAGGAGCATTGGAATTTTCTAAATTAGGAGAAAGAGGAAATTTTATTGCGGGAATATTTGATAAAAATACTGCTCAAGTTACTGAAATAGTAAATTGTCAAGACATATTAGGATTTAATTTATATATTGAAGAAGAACTTGTAGATTTAGATATATGTGAAATATTAAATTTTACAAGAAAACTTAATATGAAAGAAGGTATATTAAGTTTTCAATTTGAAATAAAAACTCCAAAGGGAAAAATAATAAAGGTAGCATCAGAAAGATTTGTAAGTAGAAATAATGTACATAGATGGGCAGCAAAATATTTAATTACACCAATTAATTTTAATGGGAAAATTTTGATTGAAAATATTATAGATGGGACAATTACAAATAATACATTAGATCCTATTAATACTACTAAACATTTTAATGTAGAAGAGTTAATAGATTTAAAACCAGGAATAGCTCTTATTACATCTACTATTGATAAAAAAATTAAAATCATGGAAGGTACTTCACTTATTGGGCTAAATGAAGAAGGGAATTTTTTAAAAGAGAGAAAATTCAATAAATTTGGAGAAAAGGTAAGGGAACTTTATCAAATTTTTGCTGTAAAGGATAATGAATATACGATTTATAAGCTTGGAGCTACTTATACTTCTAGAGATATAAATTGTTCTATAAAAGAAGCCTTTGAAAAAGAACTTAAAGATTTTATATATGATGGTTACGAAAAAGAAAAAGATGCACATATAAAAATTTGGGAAAAAATATGGACTAATATTGATATAAAAATTAAAGGTGATGATTTAGCACAACAGGGAATAAGATTTAACCTTTTTCATTTATCCTCATCAGCTTATGAAGGAGATGACAAAATAAGCATAGCTGCAAAAGGACTTCATGGAGAAGGATATAAAGGACATGTTTTCTGGGATACAGAAACTTTTATGCTTCCATTTTTTATATATACAAGTCCTGAAACAGCAAAAGCACTTTTAATGTATAGATACAATACTTTAGAAGGAGCTAGAAAGAATGCTATGCTTAATGGCTTTAAAGGAGCACAATTCCCTTGGGAATCAGCAGATGAAGGTGTTGAGGTTACTCCAAAGTGGGGAATAGATTATTTAGGGAATCCAGTTAGAATATGGACTGGAGATGAAGAATTTCATATAAATTCAGATATAACTTTTGCTATTTGGGAATATTATAGAGCTACCAATGATGAAGATTTTTTAAAAAATTATGGGCTTGAAATATTTCTAGACACTGCAAAATTTTGGCAAAGCAGAGTAGAATATAATAAACTTAAAGATAGATATGAAATAAACAATGTTATAGGCCCTGATGAATTTCATGAACATGTGAATAATAATGTTTATACAAATTATCTTGCTAAATGGAGTATTAAAAAATCTCTTGAATTAGTTGAATGGATAAAGAATAAAGATATGTCATTTTTTAATAATATTTGTATTAAACTTGGATTAAATAATGAAGATTTTAAAATATGGCAAGATATTCAAGAGAAAATGTATATTCCTAAAAGCAAGGATGGAAGAATTATAGAGCAGTTTGAAGGATATTTTGATTTGAAATATATAAAAATAACTGAATATGATGAAAATGGTATGCCAGTATGGCCTAAAGATGTAGAGTTAGATAAACTTGGAGAAACACAGCTTATAAAACAGCCAGATGTAATTATGCTTATGCTTATGCTCAGAGAAGAATTTGATGAAGATGTTAGAAGAGAAAATTATAAATACTACGAAGAAAGAACTATGCATAAGTCATCTCTAAGTCCATCTATGTATTCTATTATGGGACTTTCTGTAGGAGATAGCAATAATGCTTATAGATATTTTATTAAAGCTATTATGACAGATTTAAATGATAACCAAGGTAATACAGAACTTGGAATTCATGCGGCAAATACTGGAGGAGCTTGGCAAAGTGTAGTATTTGGATTTGGTGGATTAAGTGTAGATAAAGATCAAAGACTTAATTTTAATCCATGGATACCAAAACAGTGGAATGAACTTTCATTTAATATAAATTGGAGAAAAAATATAATTAAAGTAACTATAAAAGAAGATGAAGTGTTATTTGAAGCATCAGAGCCTGTAGAAATATTGGTATATAATAAGTGCTGCAAATTAGAAAAAGATAAAGTACTTTCAGTAAAAAGATAATTGATATTTTATTAATTTGTGCTTATAGATATAATTAATTTAATTAGTTATATAAATTGGGGGTATTCATATGGAAAATAAGCAAGTTACAATAAGAGATGTTGCGAAAAAAGCTGGAGTATCTGTAGGCACAGTTTCAAGAGCTTTTAATAATTACAGCGACATTAGTGAAAAGACAAGAAAAAATATTTTAGAAATAGCAGAGCAGTTAGGATACAAGCCTAATGTAATAAATAAAACTCAAAATAATGGGAAAAATTACAGGCTTGGTATGCTTATAGAAGATTATGATAATGATGCTATTTTAAATCCAATAGTTTTTGAAACTTTAATGGCTTTTAAAAATTCTGCTTCAAAGCAGGGATATGAAACTATTATACTTTCAACTACAACAGATATGCAGAAAAATAAAAATTTATCTACTCTTTTTAATGAAAAAAATTTAGATGGTGCATTTATAATGGGAATTAAACTAAGCGATGATTATTACAAAGAGCTTACTAATATAGAATATCCATGTGTAATGTTTGATGTAAGCATAAAAAATCCTAAAACAACTTGTGTAGGAGTTGATAGTACTAAAGGGGCTTTTATGGCGGTAGAACATCTTATAAATCTTGGACATAAAAAAATAGCTTTTATAAATGGACACAAAGATGCTTTTGTAAGCTTTGAAAGATTAGATGGTTATTATTTAGCATTAAATAGATATAGTATTCCTATAGATGAAGATTTAATAGTATATTCAGACTTTACAAGTAAAGGAGGAGGTTTGGCTGCAGAAAAACTTATAAACTCTAATAAAGAATTTACAGCTGTATTTTGTGCTAGTGATCTTATGGCAGTTGGAGCTATTGAAATGTTTGATAATTTTGGACTAAAAGTTCCAGAAGATATATCTATAGTTGGCTTTGATGATATTACAATAGCCCAATATATGAGTCCTAAACTTACAACTATAAGGCAGGATAGATACAAAATAGGAGAAAGTGCGGCAACAGCTCTTATAAATCTTATAAATGGTCAAAGCTTTGATAGAATAGTGGTGATGCCAGAACTTGTAATAAGAGAATCTACTAAAGAATTGATTTAAAAACTACAATTGATAAACAATTTTCATAATATAAGGCTTTATAAAAGATGCAGATTTTTTTATAAAGTCAATGATTAATAAAGAAAACGTTTATCAAATTGTAGGTTTAAATAAATATCCAATATTATTATAATACAGGGGGAATGAAAATGAAAAGAAAAAAATTATCAGCTTTATTATTAAGTGCTTTAATTAGTACAAGTATATTTGCAGGATGTACAAAAAATAATACTAACTCAACTAACCAAAATTCAGATGATAAAGATGTAAAAATTGTAAGGTTAGGATGTTGGGGATCAAATGATGCAGAAACTAAGATGTTAGACGATCAAATTCAAGCTTTTCAAAATAAATATCCAAATATAGTAATTAAAAAAGAAGTTATAACTGGTGATTATTTACAAGCTATTCAAAGTAAAATAGCCTCAAAAACAGCTCCGGATATATATTATCTTGATGTATCTCTTGCTTCAAAGTTTATGAAAGAAGGAATTATAGATCCAATTGATGAATATTTAGATAAAGAAGATATGAAAGACTTCTTTCCTAACCTTTTAGAAGGTTATCAAATGAATGGAAAAACATACGGTATACCAAAAGATTACAATCCTTTAGTTCTTTATTATAATAAAGACATGTTTGAAAAAGCAGGAATTAATCCACCTACAACATGGGAAGAATTAAAAATTGCTGCAGAAAAAACAACTAAAGATGGAGTTTACGGTTTATGTATTGAAAATGACCCTCAAAGATTTGGAGCATTTATACTTCAAAATGGAGGAAAAATTAACGATGGGGATAAACCTGCTTTTAATAGTAAAGAAGCAGTAGAAGCATTAGATTTTTATTATTCTTTCATAAAAAATAAGACAGGTGCTACATTCAAAGATATGGGAACTGACTGGGCAGGTGCAGCTTTTGCACAAAAGAAAACAGCTATGATTATGGCTGGAGGATGGGTAATACCTTATATGGCTCAAAATGCTCCAGATGTTAAATATGGCATGGTTACGCTTCCTAAAGGAAAGCAAAATGGGAATTTAATGTTTACAGTTGCTTATGTTCTTAATAAAGACTCAAAAGTTAAAAAAGAAGCTATGGAAGCTGCTAAATTTTTAACAGGCAAAGAAGGATTAAAAATAGTTGCAGAAAGCGGTCTTGCAATACCTTCAAGAAAATCTATGGCAGATGTTTATATTTCTAAATTCCCAGAAAGAAAAGCCCTAATAGATGCTACTGAAGGAGCAACGGTTGCAAATTATGGATTAAATGGAAGCAAAATTTTAGATGCTTTATCTAAAGCAGGTGAAAAAATTCAGTTTGGTAAAGCAGATGCTGCAACAGCTTTAAAAGAAGCAGAAGAAGCAGTTAAATAATTATAATTACAGGGGGCCTTCACGCCCCTTTTAAAAAATAGGGGATGGAGGGACTTTTATGGAATCTAATGTGAAAGATAGCGTAATTTTAAAAAATAGAAAAACTAATAAAAAAAGCAGTATGAAAACTTTAGCTAAAAAAGAGAAAATAGAAGGACTGCTTTTTATGGCTCCTTTTATTATATTAGTATCTATATTTTTTATAGGTCCACTTTTTGTAGCTTTTATGTTAAGTTTTAAGGAGTATTCATTTTTAGATGCTAATTCTATGTTTCAAGCAAAATGGGTAGGACTAAATAATTATATTTCAGTATTAAAAAATGAAACATTTTTAAAAGCTTTAAAAAACACAACAAAATATACTCTTGGTGTAGTTCCTATCCAGCTTATTATAGCACTTTTACTTGCTATTGTAGTTAATGGTAAAATAAAAGGCAAATCTTTTTTTAGAACTGTTTATTATATACCAACTCAAACTTCTGCTGTAGCTGTATCAGTAATATTTTTATTTCTTTTTAAACAAGATGGTGTTATAAATAAAATTACATCAATATTTGGAATAAAGTCATATAATTTTTTATCTGAACCTAAATTTGCACTACCAGTTATTATGGCTATGGCAGTTTGGTCTTCAGTTGGGCTTTATATGGTAATATTTTTAGCAGGGCTTCAAGACATACCAGATTCTTTATATGAAGCTGCTGATATGGATGGTGCTAATAGCTGGCAGTTATTTAGATATATAACTTTACCTATGCTTAAGCCAACTGTATTTTTTAACTTAGTAGTTTCAATGATAGGATGTTTTCAGGTATATGACCAAGCATATGTTGTATCACAAGGGACAGGAGGCCCTTTGGATTCTACTATGACCGTAGTACTTTATTTAACAAGAACAGGTTTTAGAGAATTTAAAATGGGAGAGGCTTGTGCTGTTGCTTTTATATTATTTTTAATTATTTTTGCACTAACAGTTATACAAAGAAAACTGTTTGGTGAAGAAACATCAATGTAAGGAGGATATAGTATATGGAAAATACAAAAAAAATTAAAAAAATTTCAATAGTTAAAATTATATTTTATGCCATTGCTATATTCTATGCTTTTATTTGCTTAGCACCTTTTATATGGACTTTAATAACATCTTTTAAACCAGCTTCAGAAACAGCCAAAATGAGCGTAGATTTTTCTAAACTTACATTTGAAAATTATACCTATATATGGTCTAAGTTTCCTTTTTTAAGATGGTTTTTAAATAGTGTTATAGTTGCTTTTATTGTTACAGCAGGTAATATGATAATAAATTCTATGGCAGGATATGCTCTTGCCAGGATGGAGTTCCCAGGTAAAAAAATTATTTTCTATGTAATTTTGGCTATGATGATGGTTCCAGGTCAGGTAGTAATGGTACCTACTTATATGCTTTTGTCAAAACTTGGATGGGTAGATTCTTATCAAGGGTTAACTATACCATTTTTATATAGTCTTTTTAATATATTTTTAATGAGACAGTTTTTTCTTAATATACCTAAATCTCTTGAAGAAGCAGCATTAATAGATGGAATGGGAAGATTTAAAATATTTTGGAAAATAGCTATGCCTCTTGCTAAACCAGCTTTGTCAACACAATTTATATTAACTTTTGCAGGAAACTGGAATAGTTTTATGTGGCCTAGCCTTTTAGCTTCAACTTCAGAACATTATACTCTCCCTGTAGGGCTTAATTCTTTCTATGGACAGTATTATTCTTTATGGAATCAGGTAACAGCTGGAGTTATGATACTTACTATACCAACAATAATATTTTTCTTAATATTTCAGAAAAATTTTGTAAAAGGAATTGCTACTTCAGGAATGAAAGAATAGAAGAATATTTAGAAAATATTTATTAAAGCACAAAAATTAGTGTTGATTTCTTTTTAAGATAAAATTAAAAAACACTTAATTTTGTGCTTATTTATTGTTTATTCATTTTAGATAAAAATTTGTTCATACATTGTTAATTGTTTATTTTTGGAAATTATTATTGACAATCATTTACTTTTTCTATATACTTTGACTGTCAAAGTATTTATTTTGATAGTCAAACATTTTAATATTGAAATTAGGGGTTGATAAAAAGCACAATTATATGAAAGTGCCTTAAATAAATGGAGAGTGTGTATTTTATGGACAAGACAATAAATGTTTTAAATGAACTTTTAGTAGATATTTTTAATAATATTTTAATAATTGAACAAAGAGCTTTAAGTGGAGAAGAATTTAAGGATTTATCAATTACAGAAATACATACAATAGAAGCAATTGGAATTAATGAAGCAAGAACAATGTCTGAAGTTGCTAAAGATTTAAAAATAACTGTAGGAACTTTAACTACAGCTATAAGTAATCTTGTAAAAAAAGGTTATGTTGAAAGAAAGAGATTAGAGGAAGATAAAAGAGTTGTTTTAATACAACTAACTAAAAAAGGTAAATTAGTTTATAGGATACATGATAAATTTCATAAAGATATGATTAAAGCAATTATAAAAGGATTAAGTCAAGAACAGGAACAAATTTTAGTATATTCATTAAAAAATCTAAATGATTTTTTTAAATCTAAATACAATATTGAAATTAATGGAAAAAATCGACTAAATTTAAAATTAAAAGTGTAAATAATACTTAATAAATGATATACTTGTTTATGTGCAAGTATTATAATAAAATTTATAAATAAATTTAAATTTAATCTGTTTAGTTTGAAAGGATGAATATAATGAAAGAAGTTAAAATTACTGGAGTGGGTAAATACGTTCCAGATCATATTATGACTAATGATGATTTATCAAAATTTGTAGATACAAGTGATGAGTGGATAAGTACAAGAACAGGAATTAAAGAAAGAAGACTTTCTTCTGGAGAAAACACATCTGATTTAGCATCTAAAGCAGCATTAAAAGCGTTAGATAATGCTAAAATTTCACCAGAAGAAATAGACTTAATTGTAGTTGCTACTTCTTCCCCTGATGCTTTAAGTCCATCTACGGCAGTTTTTGTTCAAAAGAATATTGGAGCTTTTAATGCTGCTTGCTTTGATATATCTGCAGCTTGTTCAGGTTTTATATATGCCTTAAATATAGGTTCACAATTTATAAAGACAGGACAAAGTAAGAAAGCACTTATTATAGGTGCAGAAGTACTTTCCAAAGTTACTGATTGGGAAGATAGAAATACTTGTGTGCTTTTTGGTGATGGATCAGGAGCAGTAGTTCTTGAGCCAAGTGAAGAAAAAGGAATTTCATCAATTTTTTGTGGTGCTGATGGAAGAAAAAGTGAATTTTTAGGTATAGGAGAAGGAGCCATTCCAGTAAAAAATCCTTTAGTTAATTCCAAAGAAAGTATTAAAGATATAAAAATAACTATGGATGGCAGAGAAGTATTTAAATTTGCTACAAACATAATTTTAGAAGCAGTGGATAAAGTGCTTAAAGATTCAGGCAATAGCTTAGATGATATTAAATATATAGTTCCTCATCAGGCTAATTATAGAATAATAGAACTTGCAGCTAAAAAACTTGGAGTTTCAAAGGATAAATTCTTTTTAAATTTACAGCATTATGGTAACACTTCAGCTGCAAGTATACCTATAGCATTAGAAGAAATGGCTGAAAAAGAGCTTATTAAAAAAGGTGATAAATTAATTTTAGTAGCTTTTGGAGCAGGATTTACATGGGCAGCTTGTTTAATAGAGTGGTAAAATTGTATATGTAGTCAAATTAGTAAGACTTATAAATAGTATAAGTTAAATGTTCTAAAGAAAAAATAAAAGATAAATTTATTTAAATTTTAAATTAGGAGGAATATTATGTTTAAGTCTGCTTTATGCGATATGATAGGGATAAAATATCCAATTATTCAAGGTGGTATGGCTTGGATAGCTGACAGTTCTTTAGCTTCAGCTGTTTCTAATGCAGGAGGATTAGGCCTTATTGCGGGAGCTAATGCACCAGTTGATTATATAAGACAAGAAATAAGAAAAACAAAGGAACTTACTGATAAACCTTTTGGCGTAAATATAATGCTTATGAGCGAAAATGCAGAAGCTTTAGCAAAGCTTGTATGTGAAGAAGGAGTAAAAGTTGTAACTACAGGAGCAGGAAACCCTGGAAAGTATATAGATATGTGGAAATCTCATGGGATTACTGTAATACCAGTAGTGCCTTCTGTAGCGTTAGCTAAAAGAATGGAAAGAGCAGGAGTAGATGCGGTAGTTGCTGAAGGCTGTGAATCAGGAGGACACGTTGGAGAACTTACTACTATGGCATTAGTTCCTCAAGTTGTAGATGCAGTAAATATACCTGTAATTGCAGCAGGAGGAATTGGTGATGGAAGAGGTGTAGCTGCAGCATTTATGCTTGGTGCAGAAGGGGTTCAGGTAGGAACTAGATTTTTAGTTGCAGAGGAATGTACAGTGCATGAAAATTATAAGCAAAAAGTTTTAGCTGCTAAAGATATAGACACTGTAGTTACAGGAAGACCTACAGGACACCCTGTAAGAGTTATAAGAAATAAACTTGCAAGACAATTTCAACTTCTTGAGAAAAATGGAGCACCACTTGAAGAATATGATGCTTTAGGTAAAGGATGCCTTCCTAGAGCAGTTCGTGATGGTGATGTAGATTTTGGTTCTGTAATGGCTGGACAAATAGCAGGTCTTATAAATAAAAAACAAACTTGCAAAGAAATTATTGAAGAGATGTTTACAGAAGCAGAGGCTGTAATAAAAAAATTTACGGTATAGGAGACAGTAATTATGGGTAAAGTTGCATTTGTATTTGCCGGTCAAGGCTCTCAATATGTTGGCATGGGAAAGGAACTTGCAGATAATATAAAGGTTTGTTATGATATTTTTGATGAAGCTGATAAAGCTTTAGGCTTTGAAATAAGTAAAATATGTTTTGAAGGACCAAAAGATGCTTTAGATATAACTGAAAATACTCAACCTGCAATTCTTACAGTAAGCATAGCTTGTTTAAAAGCTTTAGAAGAAAAGGGTATAGTCCCAGATGTTACTGCAGGTTTAAGTCTTGGAGAATATTCAGCTTTAGTATGCAGCGGTGTTTTAAACTTTTCTGATGCTGTCAGATTGGTTAAAAAAAGAGGTAAATTTATGCAGGAAGCTGTACCTATAGGTGTAGGTACTATGGCTGCTATTTTAGGATTAGATGCTGAAGATGTAAGAAAAATATGTGCTGAGGCAGGAGATAAAGGTATAGTTGAACCAGCAAATTTTAACTGTCCAGGACAAATAGTTATAGGCGGGGAAATTGCTGCAGTTGAAGCTGCAAGTAAAATAGCTAAAGAAAGAGGAGCAAAAGTTATTCCTCTCTCAGTTAGTGCACCTTTTCATACATCTATGCTTGAAAGTGCAGCTGAAAAGCTTAAAGAAGAATTAAAAAATGTTGAACTTAATAATATAAATATCCCATATATAACCAATGTTACGGCTCAATATGTAGAAGAAACTTCTGAAATTAAAGGACTTTTAGAAAAACAGGTAAAAAGCTCAGTTTTATGGGAAAACTCTATAAGAAGAATGCTTGAAGATGGAGTTGATACTTTTGTAGAGCTTGGACCTGGAAAAGTTTTAAGTGGATTTATTAAAAAAATTAATAGAAAAGTTAAGGTTTTAAATGTTGAAGATTTAAAGTCTTTAGAAAAAACTTTAGAAATATTAAATAGTCAGGAGAGATAATAATGTTAACTGGTAAAGTAGCTGTAGTTACAGGAGCTGGTAGAGGCATAGGGAAAGCCATTGCATTAAAGCTTTCTAGACTAGGAGCTTCTGTAGTTATAAACTATAGAAGCAGTGAAAAGGAAGCTAAAGAACTTATTGATGAAATAATAAGTTTTGGTGGAAAAGCTGAGGCAATTAAAGGCGATGTAAGTAAAATAGAAGATGCAGAAAAAGTTATAAAATTTGCAGTAGAAAAATTTGGAAGATTAGATATTCTAGTTAATAATGCTGGAATAACTAGAGACACTCTTCTTCTTAGAATGAAAGAAGAGGATTTTGACAAGGTTATAGAAGTAAATTTAAAAGGTGTATTTAATTGTACAAAACATGCAAGTTCTATAATGCTTAAACAAAAAAGCGGGAAAATAATAAATATTTCTTCAGTTATAGGGCTTATAGGTAATGCAGGTCAGGCTAATTATGCTGCTGCAAAGGCTGGAATTATAGGTTTTACAAAGTCTGTAGCTAAAGAATTAGGAGCAAGAGGAATTACAGTAAATGCTGTTGCACCAGGTTTTATAACTACAGATATGACAGAGGTATTATCTGACAAAATTAAAGAAAAACTTTTAGAAAATGTACCACTAAAAAGACTTGGAAGTCCTGAAGATGTAGCAAACTTAGTAGCATTTTTATCTTCAGATAGTTCAAATTATATAACAGGTCAAGTTATAAATGTAGACGGCGGAATGGTAATGTAAAAATATTTTTATGTATTTTATTTATTAATATTTATTATTCTATTTTAAATTTAAATAAGAGGTGAAAATATGAAAAATAGAGTTGTGGTTACTGGGATGGGTGCTATAACTCCACTAGGAAATGATGTTAGTTCCTTTTGGAAAGGCATAAAAGAAGGTAAGAATGGAATAGATTTTATAACTCTTTTTGATGCAGAAAGAAGTAAAGTTAAAATAGCTGCTGAAGTTAAAGATTTTAAACCAGAAAATTATATCGATAAAAAAGAAGCTAGAAGAATGGATAGATACGGTCAGCTTGCTATGGCTGCAGCAAAAGAAGCTGTAGAAGATTCAGGCTTAGATTTAGAAAGCATTAATAAAGAAAGATTTGGAGTTTTAATTGGTTCAGGTATAGGGGGCCTTTCAACTATAGAAAAAGAAGTTAAAAATATTTTAGAAAAAGGGCCTAATAGAGTTTCACCATTTTTTATTCCTATGGCAATAAGTAACATGGCAGCTGGAAATGTAGCAATAAAATATGGAGCTAAGGGAGTATGTACTTCTGTAGTTACAGCTTGTGCTACAGGTACAAATGCTATAGGAGATGCTATGAAAATCATTCAGCAGGGTATTGCTGATGTAATGATTGCAGGAGGCTCAGAAGGATCTATTACAGAATTAGCTGTTGCTGGGTTTGCTAATATGACTGCTTTAACTACAAGCAATGATCCTAATAATGCTTCAATACCTTTTGATGCAAAAAGAAGTGGTTTTGTTATAGGAGAAGGTGCAGGAATACTTATTTTAGAAAGCTTAGAACATGCACAAAAAAGAGGAGCAAGAATTTATGCTGAGCTTGTAGGTTATGGTTCTACTTGTGATGCTTATAATATGGTACAGCCAGCTCCAGAAGGAGAAGGCGGAGCAAGAGCTATGAAGCTTGCTATAGAAGATGCTGGAATAAAACCAGAAGAAATTTCTTATATAAATGCACATGGAACAAGTACTTATTATAATGATAAATATGAAACTATGGCTATAAAGTCAGTATTAAAAGAAGCAGCTTATAAAGTACCAGTAAGCTCAACAAAATCTATGACAGGTCATCTTTTAGGAGCTGCAGGAGCTATTGAAGCTATAGTATGTGTTAAAGCACTTGAAGAAGGATTTATTCCTCCAACTATTAATTATAAAGATCCAGATCCTGATTGTGATTTAGATTATGTTCCAAATGAAGGAAGAAAAGCAGAACTTACTTATGCTATGTCTAATTCATTAGGTTTTGGTGGACACAACGCAACAATAGTTTTCAAAAAAAGCTGCTAAATAAGGAGAGATTATTATGGATTATAAAGTTATTGAAGAACTTATAAAAACAGTAAGTGATTCAAAGCTGACTTCTTTAGAAGTAGAATTAAATGGAATTAAAATAAAAATGGAAAAAAAGAATGAGCAGGTATTTGTTGATAGAGCACCTGAAGTTCTTAGAACTATTGCATATGAAGAAAAAGAACCTGCTTTAAAAGAAGTAAATAATGTTAAAGAAGAATTTTTGGAAGATAAAAAAGAAGAAGGATTTATTGTAACTTCTCCAATTGTTGGTACTTTCTACGCTTCATCTGGGCCTGGAGCAGAACCTTTTGTTAAGGTAGGCTCAAAGGTAAAAAAAGGCGATACTTTATGTATAATTGAGGCTATGAAATTAATGAATGAAATAGAGAGTGAAGTTGACGGTACTGTTACAGAAATATTAGTTGAAAATGAGCAAATGGTAGAATATGGTCAGCCTTTATTTCGAATTATTTAATTTGGAGGACAAAAAATGTTAGGAATAAAAGAAATTAAGGAAATTTTACCTCATAGGTATCCTTTCCTTCTTGTAGATAAAATAGAAAGTTTAGAGCCGGGAGTAAAAGCTGTCGGTTATAAAAATGTAACTATGAATGAATATTTTTTTCAAGGACATTTTCCTGAAGAACCTGTAATGCCTGGTGTTTTAATAATTGAAGCTTTAGCTCAAACTGGAGCAGTAGCTCTTTTGAGCCTAGAAGAATTTAAAGGTAAAATAGGATATTTTACTGGAATAGATAAAGCTAAGTTTAGAAGAAAAGTAGTACCAGGGGATACTTTAAGACTTGAAGTTGAAATTATAAAAAGAAGAGGACCTGTAGGTATTGGTAAGGCCGTTGCTTATGTTGAAGATAAAAAAGCAGCTGAAGCTGAACTTTCATTTATAATTCAGTAAACTACCCCGCGTTCTTTAGAGCTTATGGAGGGAAAATAAATATGTTTAAAAAAATACTTATTGCAAATAGAGGAGAAATAGCAGTTAGAATTATTCGTGCATGTAGAGAAATGGGAATAGAAACCGTAGCTGTTTATTCTGAAGCTGATAGATATGCTCTTCATACTGAAATGGCTGATGAGGCTATATGTATAGGACCAGCCAGAGCAAGAGACAGCTATTTAAACATGCAAAATATAATAAGTGCTACAGTACTTTCTGGTGCTGAAGCTATACACCCAGGATTTGGTTTTCTTTCGGAAAACAGTGAATTTGCAGAGATGTGTAAAGAATGTAATATTACATTTATTGGACCTGATGCCGAAAGTATAGAAAAGATGGGTAATAAATCTAAAGCTAGAGAAATAATGATGCAAGCTAATGTTCCTGTAGTACCTGGATCTGACAGTTCAGTAGATACAATTGAAGAAGGGTTAGCTATTGCTGAAAAAATAGGCTATCCAGTTATGATTAAAGCATCAGCTGGAGGCGGTGGAAGAGGCATAAGGGTAGTTAAAAATAAAGAAGAATTTGCCAAGGCTTTTGAAACTGCAAAGACAGAGGCTAAAAATGCTTTTGGAGATGACACAATGTATGTAGAAAAATTTGTGGAAAATCCAAGGCACATTGAATTTCAAATCTTAGCTGATAATTATGGTAATACTATCTATTTAGGGGAAAGAGACTGCTCAATTCAAAGAAGAAATCAAAAAGTTTTAGAAGAAGCACCTTCACCTATAATGACTGAAAAGTTAAGACGTGAAATGGGTGAGGTGGCAGTTCGTGCAGCAAAGGCAGTAGGATATAAAAATGCTGGTACTATAGAATTTCTTGTAGATAAATATGGAAACTATTATTTTATGGAAATGAATACACGTATTCAAGTAGAGCATCCTATAACAGAAATGGTAACAGGAATTGATTTAGTGAAAGAGCAGATTAAAATTGCATCAGGTGAGGAACTTAACATAAAACAAGAAGATATTAAAATAACAGGGCATGCTATTGAATGCCGTATTAATGCAGAAAATCCACAAAAAGGCTTTAGGCCTTCTCCAGGCAAAATAGAAAGAATGCATATTCCAGGAGGGCTTGGAGTTAGGCTTGATAGTGCAGTTTATCAAGGTTATGTTATTCCATCAGCTTATGATTCTATGATAGGTAAGCTTATTGTACATGGTAAAACACGAGAAGAAGCTATAAACAGAATGAAAAGAGCTCTTGGAGAATTTGTTATAGAAGGAATAGATACTAATATAGATTTCCAATTTACAATATTAAGCAACCCAAAATTTGTAAGTGGAGATTTTGATACTAGTTTTATAGCTAAGGAGTTAAAAATTAAATCTTAATTTGGAAGTTGGTGAAAAACTATGTTCAATGGACTTTTCAAAAAAACTAAATATATAACTGTAAGCCAAACTTCTGTAGAAAATAATGGAGAAAAATCTGGAGACTTAAAAGAAGCAGAAGAACAAAAGCCTATTATTCCCAATGGTATGTGGATAAAGTGTGATTCCTGCGGGAAAGCTATATATAAAAAAGAGTTAGAAAAGCATATGCAGGTTTGTATGTATTGTGGCAAACATTTTAGAATGTCTGCTTTAGATAGAATTGAATTAATTGCTGATGAAGGTACATTCGTAGAGTTTGATAAGTCTATGACCAGCGTAAATCCTTTAGATTTTCCTGGTTATGAAGAAAAAATATCAAAGCTTAAAGAAGAAACGGGCTTAAATGAAGCAGTTATAACAGGTAAATGCAAAATAAATGGTGAAGAATGTGTAATTGGAGTTATGGATAGCCGTTTTATGATGGGAAGTATGGGTTCTGTTGTTGGAGAAAAAATTACTAGAGCAATTGAAAAAGCAACTTCACAAAGGCTTCCAGTAATTATATTTACTACATCAGGTGGAGCAAGAATGCAAGAAGGTATGTTTTCATTAATGCAAATGGCAAAAGTAAGTGCAGCACTTGCTAAACATAATAAAGAAGGACTTTTATATATACCTGTTCTTACAGATCCTACTACAGGTGGAGTTACAGCTAGTTTTGCTATGCTTGGAGATATTATTTTGGCTGAACCTGGTGCTCTTATAGGTTTTGCAGGCAAAAGGGTTATTGAACAGACTATAAAACAAAGTTTACCTGAAGGCTTTCAGACTGCAGAGTTTCTATTAGAACATGGTTTTATAGATGCTGTTGTACCAAGAGAAAAGTTAAAGGAAACTCTTTCAGAGCTTTTAAGCTTGCACAGAGTCTAAGGTGGTGAAATATAGCTATGTTAGAATATGAAAAAAAGATAGAAGAGCTTACTAAAAAGATAGAAGACTTAAAAAATTTTTCAAAGGAACAAGGAGTAGATTTATCATCTGAAATAGAAAAGATGGAAACTAAACTTGAAGAAATGAAAAAAGAAGCTTATAAAAGTTTGACTCCTTGGGAAAAAGTAACTTTGGCAAAGCTTGTAGAAAGACCATCAGCATTAGATTATATAGAAAAGATTTTTGATGAATTCATAGAACTTCATGGAGATAGATATTTTGCTGATGATCCTTCTATAGTAGGAGGAATAGGAAGATTAAATGGAAAGCCTGTAACTATTATAGCTCAGCAAAAGGGAAGAGATACTAAAGAATATATAAAAAGAAATTTTGGTATGCCAAATCCAGAAGGTTACAGGAAAGCTTTAAGGCTTATGAAACAGGCAGAAAAATTTAAAAGACCAGTAATTTGTTTTGTAGATACTCCTGGAGCTTATCCAGGAATAGGTGCTGAGGAAAGAGGACAAGGAGAAGCTATAGCAAAAAATTTAATGGAAATGGCACTGCTTAAAACTCCTATAATATCTATGGTTATAGGAGAAGGAGGAAGCGGAGGAGCTTTAGCTATAGCTGTAGCAGATGAAGTTTGGATGCTTGAAAATTCTATTTATTCTGTACTTTCTCCAGAAGGTTTTGCAAGTATACTTTGGAAAGATAGTTCCAGAGCTAAAGAAGCAGCAGAAGTAATGAAAATAACATCAGAAGATTTAAAAAAATTTGGAATTATAGATAGAATTATAAAAGAACCTTTAGGTGGAGCACATAAAAATCCAGAAGAAACAGCGCAAAATATAAAAAAAGCATTAGATGAAGTGCTTCCTAAGTTATGTCAATTAAGTATAGATGAGCTTTTAAATAAAAGATATGAAAAATTTAGGAATTTTGGAGAATATAAAGAATAAAAAATAAAAATCTGCGGTGAAATATTTAATATAATAAGAGATGTACTTATAAAACTATTAAAAAGTAGTTTTATAAGTACATCTTATTTAGCTTTTATTTAGAGGTAACTTCAAGCCAAGCGTCATTATATAGCTCTCTTGCATCTTTAAGATCTATAAAAACTTCTGATTTATTTAGTATCTCTTTTGGAGGATAAATAGATTTATCATTTCTAATCTTCTCATCAAGAAGACTTAATGTTGCTTTATTTGGAGTAGCATACCCTATATATTCAACATTTTTTTTATTTACATTTTCATCAAGAAGATAATCTAAAAATTTTAAAGTTTCCTCTACATGTTTTGCATTTTTAGGGATTGCCCAAACATCAAACCAAAGATTTGTCCCTTCTTTTGGTATCACATATTCAAATCTATCAGGTTTTTCTTGTTTTAATACAGCAGCGTCTCCAGAGTATATAACAGCTATACTTTTTTCACCGCTTCTTAAAGAATCTTTAACTTGATCTCCTATATAAACAGGGTTTACTTCGTTACGCTGCTTAATAAGTTCTTCAGTAGCTTTTTTTATTTCCTCAGGATTTGTAGAATTTAAAGAGTAACCTAGTCTTTTTAAGGATATTCCTATAGAATTTCTCATATCATCAGACATAAAAATATCATCTTTATATTTTGGATTCCAAAGAGTATTCCAACTATCTATGGAATCTGATATTTTAGTTTTATCATAAATTATACCTATGGTTCCCCACATATAAGGAATAGAATATTCATTTTGAGGATCATAAGATAAATTTTTATAGCTATCATCTATATTTTTATAATTTGAAAGTTTACTGTAATCTATTTTTTGAACAAGACCTTCATTTATCATTCTTTCAAGCATATAATCAGAAGGACATATAAGATCATAATTCGTTGTTCCAGCTTTTATTTTTTCGTACATTTCTTCATTGGTTGCATAAGTTTCGTAATTAACTTTTATACCTGTTTTGGCTGTAAAATCTTTTAAAATCTCTTCGTCTATATATTCGCCCCAATTAAATACATTAATAGTTGGGGATGCATTTTTTTTAGTATTGCAGCCTTGAAATAATGATGTAGAAAGTATAAAAGCAGCAGCTAAAGATATTAATTTTATTTTTTTATTCATTTACATTTCTCCTTTCAGATTTTATTAAGTCTTTTCCATTTGCAAGAAATAGTAATATAAATATTGCTACAAACATTAAAGTGGATAATGCATTTATTTCAGGACTAATTCCTCTTCTTGCCATTGAATAAATTTCAATTGATAGATTTGTAATACCAGAACCTGTATTAAAAAAGCTTATCACAAAATCATCAATAGACATTGTGAAAGATATTAAAAAACCTGCAAATATTCCAGGAGCTATTTGTGGAAGTATTACTCTTTTTAAAGTATAAAAAGGTGTTGCTCCTAAATCTTGAGCTGCTTTTACTAAATCTTTAGGCATCTGTTTTAGTTTTGGAAGAACAGAAACTATAACATAAGGAGTAGAAAAAACTATATGAGATATAATAAGAGTTTTAAATCCAAAAGTTATTTTAAAAAATATAAATAGTGTCATTAAAGAAATAGCGGTTACTATATCTGGATTTAGTACAGGCAGATAATTTACATTAAGTATAAGCTTTTTTCCCCATCCGCTCATTTTATCAATTCCTATAGCACTTATAGTTCCAAGAATTGTAGAAAATATAGAAGATATAAGGGCTACTATAACTGTATATGATAAAGCTTTTAAAATTCTGACATTATTAAAAAGAGATACATACCATTTAAGAGAAAATCCTTCCCAACTTGAAGAATTTTTTGCGGAATTAAAAGAAAAAATTATTAAAAAAATTATAGGAGCATATAAAAATATATAAGCTGCGGATAAATATATACGTTTAATCCATTTGCCTACCAAAATAATCCACCGCCTTCTTTTTCATCTTTGTCTTCATATTTTGAAAGAATAGCCATAGATATTAGTATTATTATCATCATAAGTATAGATATAGCGGATCCAAAATACCAATCTCCAATTGTTGTAAACTGAAGTTCAATTAAATTACCTATAAGCATAAATTGACCGCCGCCTAGTAGTTTTGATATTACAAAGGTTGAAACTGCAGGCATAAAAACCATAGTTATACCAGACATAACTCCAGGTATACTTAAAGGAAAAATAATTCTTTTAAAAATTATATATTTATTAGCACCTAAATCAGAGGCAGCCTTTATAATATTTTCATCAATCTTAATAAGTACAGTATATATAGGTATAATCATAAAAGGAAGAAAATTATAAACCATACCTAATATAACGGCGGAATCCGTATACAATATATTTATAGCAGGAATACCTATTGCTTTTAAAATAGTATTTATAATACCATTTTTACCTATTATAGACATCCAAGCATAAGTTCTTAAAAGAAAATTCATCCACATAGGAATAATTAAAAGAAGTACAAGTATATTTCTTGTTTTTAAATTTGATTTAGAAAGAAAATACGCAATAGGGTAACCAAATATAAGGCATAATATTGTAGATATAAAAGCTAATTTTAGTGAGTTAAAAAATACTTTCATGTATCTTGGATCAAAAAGCTTTTTGTAATTTTCTAATGTAAAATTCCCGCTTTTGTTTGTAAAGCTGAAATATACTACAAGAAAAATTGGAACAACAATAAAAATAAGGCTCCATACAATATAAGGGTATTGATATATAGAACGTTTTTTTGTCATTATGCAATACTTACCTTTTTCATAATATGAATATCATCAGGGTATATATCCATACCTATTTTTTCAAACATCTTAACATTTTTAGTGCTATGTATGAGCCATTTTTTATTTGTTGTTTCAACTTCAATTTCATAATGAATTCCTTTAAAAATAACAGAAGTAACTGTTCCATTAAGCATACCTTTTCCATATTCTACAATTTTAATATCTTCAGGTCTTATAATAACATCTATATTTTCATCTTTTAAAAAGCCTTTATCTACACATTTAAATTCTTTTCCTTCAAAGCTTACTTTAAAATCTTCGTGAATTACTCCATCTAAAATGTTGCTTTCACCTATAAATTTAGCAACAAATTTATTTTTAGGTTCATTATATATATCTTCTGGAGTTCCTATTTGCTGAATTTTGCCTTCATTCATAACTACAATAGTATCAGACATTGTTAAAGCTTCTTCTTGATCATGAGTAACAAATACGAAAGTTATACCTAAAGTTTTTTGAATTCTTTTTAGTTCAATCTGCATTTCTTTTCTAAGCTTTAAATCTAAAGCTCCAAGAGGTTCATCTAAAAGCAAAACTTTTGGTTCATTAACTAAAGCTCTGGCTATAGCTACTCTTTGCTGCTGACCACCACTTAAAGAATTTATAGATCTTTTTTCATAGCCTTCAAGATCTACCAGTTTAAGCATTTTAGAAACTTTCTCTTTTATATTCTTTTCAGGAAGTTTTTTTATTCTAAGCCCAAAGGCTATATTTTCAAATACATTCATATGAGGGAAAAGTGCATATTTTTGAAATACAGTATTTATCTGCCTTTTATGAGGAGGTACGTTATTTATAACTGTATTTTCAAATATAATACTCCCTTCATTTACATCTTCAAAACCAGCTATGATATTTAATGTTGTAGTTTTTCCACAGCCGCTTGGACCAAGTAAAGTTATAAATTCATTTCTTTTTATATATAAGTTTAGATTTTTGATTACAGTATTATCTCCATATTTCTTTGTTATGTTTTTTAAGTCTATAATTATATCATTATTTACATTTTGCAAATTTCAACACCTCTTTTATAAACTTTAAAAAGATGGAGGAGAACTTATCCATATAATTTTAGCTAAACTTGTGCCATTATTTGAAATATAATGATTAAAGTTAGGTTTAAAATAAAAACTTTCTCCTTTTTTAACTTTATATTTTTTCTTACCTAAATGCAGTGTTATTGATCCTGATAATACGTAACCAAATTCTTCGCCTTCATGGGGTTCTTCTTCAACATATCTTCCATGAGGTTCTAATATTAACATAATTGGTTCCATAGAATTTTTTTGAGCGTTAGATACGAGCCACATTAAAGTATATTTTAATTTTTCATCAGATTTTTCAAACATATCATCTTTTGTAAAAACAACTTTTTCTTCGGGGTCTTCTCTAAAAAATTCATTTAAATTTGTACCAAGTGCATCTAATATATCAGTTAAAGTTGCTATAGAAGGAGAGGTTAAGTCTCTTTCTAATTGAGATATAAAACCTTTAGATAATTCACACCTGTTTGCTAATTCTTCTTGAGTAAGTTGTTTTTCAATTCTTAATCTTTTGATTTTTTCTCCGATTTGCATACTTCACCTTCTAAAATTATATTAAATTTAAAATTTAATAGTACTAAATTATAATTTGTATAAACACAAAGTTTAAGAATACTAAACTTACAATATACAATTATACAAAAAAATAATAATAAATCAATATAAAATAGAAAAATACTTAAAAAATTTGTATTATTTTTAGATAATATGTATTATATAAAGTAAGAGTAGCTTATAAACTTATAAATAAAACATTTGCTCTATATTTTTAATTATTTTATAATATATAATGACTATTCCGCAAAAAGTATTTTTATTAAAAATTAGCCACTATATATAGGTATAATAGTAAAAATTAAACTCTATAAATTATATAATGGAAGTTAATTTACAGCTTATTGTGGTTTAATATATAATATATAAAATATTAATTTACATGGGAGTGATAAAAATATTTACAGATGTAATTTGGGATTTTGATGGTACTTTGTTTGATACATATCCTTCTATGGTCAGTGCTTTTAAAAGAGCATTAAAAGATTATGGAATAGATGAAAAAGAAGAAAATATACTTCAATATATGAAAATTTCTCAATCTGAAGCTAGGAAACATTATATGAGTATATATGGATTAGATGAAAAATTTGTTGAAAAGTTTAATGCATATGAAAAAAGCACTTCACCTGAAAGTGTAAAGCCTTTTCCATATGCAAAAGAAATTTGTGAGTATATAAAAAATAGAGGAAAAAGAAATTTTATTTTAACACATAGAGGGAATAGCACTTTAAAATATTTAAAAGCTTACGGTATGGAAAATTATTTTGAAGAGATAATTACAAAGCACAGTGGTTTTAAAAGGAAACCAGATCCAGAGGGGTATATATATTTATTAAAAAAATATAATATAGATAAATCAAATGCTCTTATTGTAGGAGATAGAGATTTTGAAATTTTAGCAGGTAAGGCAGCTAATATAAAAGTATGTCTTTACAATACTAATAATATAGATTATAAAGAAAAACCAGAATATATTATAAATTCATTGAATGAATTAAAAAATATTGTATTTTAATAAGTATAATTTATTAGAGTTACTTTTATAAGAATTACAAAAAGCCCGAAAAACTTATATGTTTGAAAGTTTTTCGGGCTATATATTATATTTTATAAAAGATTTTTCTTTATACCTCTTTTTAGAGTATTTTCATAATCTATAAATGAATAAACATCTTCCTCAAATAGAGTACTAAATTTATTTAATTCTTCAAGAGACAAATCTTCTATTGAAGTATCATTTTCTTCACAATATAGTACTATAGAACCTATTATGGCATGAGCATCTCTAAATGGCATACCTTTATTAACCAAATAATCTGCTGCTTCAGTAGCATTTAAAAAGCCTTTTTTTACAGCTTTTTTCATATTCTCTTCCTTAACTTTTAATGTAGATAGCATTCCAGACATAACTTTAATACAGCTTTTTACAGTATCTAATGCATCAAAGAACTGCTCTTTATCTTCCTGCATATCTTTATTGTAAGCTAGAGGAATTCCTTTCATTATTGTAAGAAGAGACATAAGCGAGCCGTAAACTCTTCCTGTTTTACCTCTTATAAGCTCAGCTGCATCGGGATTTTTCTTTTGAGGCATAATACTGCTGCCTGTTGCAAATTTATCATCAATGCTTATAAAATCAAATTCCTTAGTACTCCATAAAATAAGTTCTTCGCTTAGTCTGCTAAGATGCATCATTAAAATTGAAAAATCAGAGCAAAGTTCTATTAAATAATCTCTGTCACTTACGCCGTCTAAATAATTATCTACAGGTTTTTTAAAACCTAACTCTTTAGCTGTAAATTCTCTATCTGTATTGTAAGTTGTACCAGCTAAAGCACAACAGCCTAATGGACTTTCATCTAAAATATCAATAGAATTTAAAATTCTTTTTTTATCCCTTAAAAACATATTATAATAGGCTAAAAGATGGTGCTTAAATGTAACTACTTGTGCTCTTTGAAGATGTGTATAACCAGGCATAATAACAGCATTTTTTTCAGCAATATTTAAAATTACATTTTGAAGTTCTTCTAAAAGATTTACTACTTCATAAGATGCAGATTTTGCATAAAGCCTCATATCTAAAGCAACTTGATCATTTCTGCTTCTTGCAGTATGAAGTTTTTTACCAGTTTCTCCTATTTCTAAAATAAGATTAGTTTCTATAAAGCTGTGTATATCTTCATAATCTCCTTCTAATTTAAGAGTTCCGTTTTCTATTTTATTTAAAATACTTTCAAGCCCTTTAAGAATAAGATCACCTTCAGAAGCTGTTAATATATTACATTTTACAAGCATCTTTACATGAGCTTTACTTCCTATAATATCTTCTTTATATAATCTTTTATCAAAACTTAATGAACTATTAAAATCTTCCATTAATTTGCTTTCACTTGCCTTAAACCTTCCACCCCATAGCTTCATATACTTAAAAACCACCTTTACTTTTTATTTATGATTATATTAAGTTAATTATTTAAATAAAATATTATATTTATACAAATAAAAATTAATTGTTATGCAAATATTTAATAATAAAATTTTTAGATAAAACTAAATTATATAAGGATTATATAGAAAAAATATATATTGCATGTTAAAAATAATTATACATAAATATTTATAAATATGCAATAATTATTTTGCAGTAAATTTTTAAAATTCATTGCTTTAACATTTTTATCTGCTACATTTAATTTTACAATTAATCTCAAAATTTATTTTTTTATATTAAATTTAACTATAATTATTAAATTTAACTATATAAATATTTAAAGGTATAAAAATAATATTAATAACATTAATGGAATATTTTCCAAAATTCTAAGAAAAACTAAGATATACATAAGATTAAGTAAAAAAATTTAAATTAAACGAATTAATTGATAAAATTCAGGGAATTTTAATTGTTGAATTTAAGGTATAAGAGTATTACTATTAAATTAAAGTCAAAGAAAGTCAAAGTCAGAAGGAGGATTTTCGTGGCTAGATTATCAGATATTATAGAGCAATTTATAAAGGATTTAGTTGAAAATAATGATGAAGGTGAACTTCAAATACAAAGAAATGAACTTGCAAGCTATTTTAGTTGTGCTCCTTCTCAAATAAATTATGTTTTAACCACAAGATTTACTATAGATAAAGGCTATTGCGTTGAAAGCAAAAGAGGTGGCGGCGGATGTATATTAATAAAGAAAATAGAATTTACACACAATAATGTACTATTAAAGGCTATTAATGAAAAAATAGGAAATAGTTTGACATATGATAGTGGAGTTCAAATTATAAATACTCTTTTAGATAGTAAAATTATTACTAAAAGAGAAGCTTCTATAATGAAAATAGTTATAAATGATAGAGTTTTAGGAGCTATAGAAAATAAAAATAAATTAAGAGCAGATTTATTAAGAGCAATGATAATGAACATACTATAATAATATTTAAAAAATTGAGGTGAATAATATGTTGTGTGAGAATTGCCACAAAAATGAAGCTAATGTGCATTTTACTCAAATAATTAATGGGGAAAAACAGGAGTTAAATTTATGTGAAAGTTGTGCTAATAAGATTCAAGGTATTTCTATGGAAAATGATTTTATATTTGGACCTTCTTTTTCATTTCAAAATATATTAAGCGGACTTATGGATTATATGTCTCCAGCGGTTCAAATAAATAAAGTTTCAGAGGTTTCTTGTAAAAATTGCGGAACAACTTTTAAAGATTTTAAAAAAAATGGACTTCTTGGATGCAGTGAATGTTATGAAACTTTTGCTCAAGGTTTATCTCCTGTAATTAAAAGAGTTCAAGGAAATATAGAACATACAGGGAAAATACCTAAAAAATTGGGTAAAGGTATTATAGAGAAAAGAAGAATTATAAAACTTAAAGAAGAATTACAAAAGGCTATTGCAAATGAAGAATATGAAAAAGCTGCAGAAATAAGAGATATGATTAAATCTCTTCAAAAGAATGAAGAGTAAAGGGGGAATTTTTTGTGCAAAATTGGTTAGAGCCTCAAGGTAACAATATAGTTTTAAGTAGTAGAATAAGGCTTGCAAGAAATATAAAAAATATTCCTTTTCCAGATAAGTTAGATACAGAAAATGGTAAGAAGATAGTAAAAAAAGTTGAAGAGGCTTTCTACAAATCTTCTTATGCTCAAAAAAATTATAAAAGTAAGTATTTATGGGAAAATGACGATATTGTTAATGCATCATATTTTGAAAAACATTTAATAAGTAATAAACTTTTATCTAATTATAAAAAGTCTGCTTTTATAGTAGATGATAAAGAAACTGTAAGTATTATGATAAATGAAGAGGATCATATAAGACTTCAGTGTATAACTTCTGGATTTAATTTAGAAGAAGCTTATGATACTGCTGATAAATTAGATAATCTATTAGAAGAAAGCTTAGATTTTGCTTTCGATGAAAAACTTGGGTATATAACAGCTTGCCCAACTAATATTGGAACTGGTCTTAGAGCTTCTGTCATGCTTCATTTACCAGCATTAGCTATGAATAATGCTATAGGAAGTATTTTAAATGCTGTTACTCAAGTTGGCATGACTGTTAGAGGATTATTCGGAGAAGGATCAAAAGCTGAAGGGAATTTATATCAAATATCTAATCAAATAACTTTAGGATTAAGTGAAGAAGAAATAATAGACAATTTAAAAGCTGTAGTAAGTCAAATAATTGAAAAAGAACAATTTTATAGATCTCATCTTATGAAAACTCATAAGCTTGAGTTAGAAGATAAAATATATAGATCTCTTGGAATTTTAAAATCAGCAGTATTAATAGATTCAAAAGAATGTTTAAATCTTTTATCTAGTGTAAGAATGGGAGTAGAAATGGGTATAATTAAAGATGTAGAAAGTGGAGTTTTAAATTCCCTTTTGGTAGAAGTACAGCCTGCAACTTTGCAGCTTATATCAAATATGAATCTTTCTGATAAAGAAAGAGATTATAGAAGAGCTAAGCTTATAAGACAGAGGCTTGGAGGAAATAATATAGAATAATAGATTTTAGGTGGTGATTTTTATGATGTTTTCAAGATTTACAGAAAGAGCTCAAAAAGTTATTATGTACGCTCAAGAGGAAGCACAAAATTTTAGACATGGTTATGTAGGTACAGAACATATACTTCTTGGAATTTTAAGAGAAGAAAATGGAATAGCAGGAAGACTTTTAAATGAGTCTGGTATAACAGTAGAAAAGGTTAGAAGTTTAGTAGAAGAATATGAAGGGAAAGGTGAAGCAGATTTATTTAAAAACGAAATTCCTTTAACACCAAGAACCAAAAGACTTTTAGAATTAAGCCTTTTAGAGTCTAGAAATTTAGGGCATAATTATATAAGTCCAGAGCATATGCTTTTGGCTCTTATAAGAGAATCAGAAGGTGTAGCTTTTACTATACTTAGCAGTTTAGGTGCTAACTTTGAAGCATTAAGAAAAGAACTTATAAATAGTCTTTCAGGAGGTATGGGAGAGCAAGAAGGTGAGCCTAATATTGGGGTTTCAGGTTCTTCTAATAGATCACGTGGTACATCTACTCCTACTTTGGATCAATTTGGGAGAGATTTAACTGCTATGGCTGCTGAAGGAAAGCTAGATCCTGTTATAGGAAGAGATAAAGAAACTCAAAGAGTTCTTGAAATATTAAGCAGAAGAATTAAAAATAATCCTTGCTTAATTGGTGATCCTGGTGTTGGTAAAACAGCAGTTGTAGAAGGTTTAGCACAAAGAATTGTATCAGGCAATATTCCTGAAATATTAAAAAATAAAAGAGTAGTAACATTAGATCTTTCATCTATGGTAGCAGGTTCTAAATATAGGGGAGAATTTGAAGATAGATTAAAAAAAGTAATGGAAGAAATAAGAAAAGTTCAAAATGTAATACTATTTATTGATGAAATTCACACAATTATAGGAGCTGGAGGAGCTGAAGGAGCTATTGATGCTTCTAATATATTAAAGCCGGCATTAGCTAGAGGAGAAATTCAATGCATAGGTGCTACAACTATTGATGAATATAGAAAATATATAGAAAAAGATTCAGCTTTAGAGAGAAGATTTCAACCAGTAACAGTTGGAGAGCCTACAAAAGAAGAAGCACTTCAAATATTGAGAGGTTTAAGAGATAAATATGAAGCTCATCACAGAGTTAAAATCACAGATGAAGCTATAGAGGCAGCTGTTAATTTATCAGATAGATATATTACAGATAGATATCTTCCAGATAAGGCAATAGACCTTATAGATGAAGCTGCAGCTAAAGTTAGAATTGCAAACTTAACTGCACCACCAGATTTAAAGAAACTTGAAGAAGAAATAGAAAAGACAACAAAGGAAAAAGAAGATGCTATTAGAGTTCAGGATTTTGAAAAAGCTGCACAACTTCGTGATAAAGAAAAAGAATTAAAAGATAAGCTTGAAAGTGAAAAAAATAATTGGAAAGCACAAAATGAAGGCTCTACTCACAATATAGTGGGAGAAAAAGAAATTGCATCTGTAGTTTCAAGATGGACTAATGTTCCTGTAGAAAAGCTTACTGAAAAAGAATCTGAAAGACTTTTAAAGCTTGAAGAAATACTTCATAGCAGAGTTATAGGTCAAGATGAGGCTGTAAAATCTATTGCAAGAGCAGTAAGACGTTCCAGAGTTGGTCTTAAAGATCCAAAAAGGCCAATAGGGTCATTTATATTTTTAGGACCTACTGGAGTAGGTAAGACAGAACTTTCTAAGGCACTTGCTGAAGCTATGTTTGGTGATGAAAATAGTATGATTAGAATAGATATGTCTGAATACATGGAAAAGCATACAGTATCTAGACTTATAGGTTCACCTCCAGGATATGTAGGATATGATGAAGGAGGACAGCTTACTGAAAAAGTAAGAAGAAATCCATATTCAGTAGTGCTTTTTGATGAAATTGAAAAAGCTCATCCAGAAGTATTTAATATACTTCTCCAAATTTTAGAAGATGGTAGACTTACCGATGGAAAAGGTAAAACTGTAGATTTTAAAAATACTATAATAATAATGACTTCAAATGTAGGAGCAAGTACAATTAAAAAACAAAAAAGCTTAGGATTTTCTGCACCTAATACTAAAGAGGCAGAAAATGAATATGAAAAAATGAAAGAAAATGTTATGGATGAACTTAAGCGTTCTTTCAGACCAGAGTTTTTAAATAGAATTGATGATATTATAGTATTCCATCCTCTTAATGAAGATAACTTAAAGCAAATAGTTAAACTTATGCTTAAAAATGTTTCAGATAGAATTAAAGAGCAAGGAATAGAACTTGTTTTTGATGATAGTGCAGAAACTTATCTTACTAAGGAAGGTTATGATATAACTTATGGTGCAAGACCTCTTAGAAGAGCTATAACTAAAGCTGTAGAAGATAAATTATCAGAAGAAATATTAAAAGGAAATATATCTTCAGGTCAAAAGGTTAAAGTTACAGCAGAAGATAATGAGCTCAAATTTATTAGAATTTAAATCATTTTTAATATAAATTATTTTTAATATAATAAGTAAGAAAGGACTGAAGCAAAATAAATAATTCATAAATATATTTTGCTTCAGTCCTTTCATTATAAGGGAGATGAGTGTGGTGAAAAATAAAAAACATTTATTAGGTTTATTATTAATTATAGTATTTTCATTAACAGGTTGCTTTAAAAGTAAAAGTCCTAATGTTGTTTTTGATGAATTTAGTAAATTTCTTGCTCAAAAGGATTACTCATCAATGTATAATATGTTATCTAGTGAATCTAAAAAAAATATAGATGAGAAATATTTTACTGAAAGATATAAAAATATATACGATGCAGCACATGTAAGTAAGATAATTATAAGTCCAAGCTATCCTGAAAAGTTTGAAAAAGATAAAGATAATAAAGTTAAATTTCCAGTAAAAATATCATTACAAACCCCTATAGGTAATAAAGATTTTACATATGAAGTAAGTCTTATAAACGAAAAGCAGGGGAAAAGCAAAGATTGGTATGTAGTTTGGGATGAAAGCATGATTTTACCTAATCTTACTAAAGGAGATAGTATTTCTTATGTAAAAAGTATTGGTAAGCGAGGCGAAATAAAAGATAGAAATGGGAAAGGTTTGGCAGTAAATAGAAAGGCTGTTGATATTTATATTGTTCCTGAAAAAATTCAAAGTGATAAAGAAAATATCATAAATCAGCTTTCAAGTATATTAAAAGTTACTAAAGAAGAAATTGAAAATGTTTTAAATCAGCCTTACGTTAAGTCTCATCCAGATCAAAGAGCATTTGTAATGAGGCTTTCTAGAGAAGATGATATAGATAAAGCCAAAAAGGCTATAGAACTTCCTGGAGTTTTTACTTCAACTGCCTCTGAAGATATTACTATAAGATATTATCCTGAAAAAGAAGCTGCAGCACAGCTTATAGGATATGTAGATAATATTACTGCAGAAGAACTTAAAAAATATAAAGATCAAGGTTATGATAGTAGTGATATTATAGGAAAAACAGGACTTGAATCAATTTATGAAAAAAGACTTAGGGGAGAAGCTGGTGGTGCTATTTATATAAATGATGATAAAGGTGTACAAAAGGAAGTTGTACTTGAAAAAGAAAAAAAAGATGGAGAGGATATTACTATTTCTATAGATATAAATTTGCAGAAAAATATTTATAATGAAATTAAAGGCGATAGTGGAACAGGAGTAGCAGTAAATCCTAAAACAGGAGAAGTTTTAGCATTGGTAAGCACTCCTTCCTACGATCCTAATTTAATTGTAAGTGAAATAAGTAATAGAAATTATATAGCTTTAGAAAAAAATGAAAGCAAGCCTCTTTTAAGTAAATTTAGTAATGCTACTGTTCCAGGTTCTACTTTTAAACCAATTACTGCAGCAATAGGGCTCAAAACTAACAAACTAGATCCTTCTAAAAAGATTACAATTCAAGGAGAAAAATGGCAAAAAGATTCTTCTTGGGGAAATTATTTTGTAACAAGGGTACATAGTGAATATACATCTTTAAATTTAATGGAAGCTCTTATATATTCAGATAATATATATTTTGCTAAAACAGCTTTAGATATAGGGAAAGATAATTTTATAAATGGAGCTAAAGATTTTGGAATTGGGGAAAAGATAGAATTTCCATTTCCTATGGTTTCATCGCAAATAGGAGATATAAATGATAAAGATGGAATTAAACTTGCAGATAGCGGTTATGGACAAGGTGATGTGCTTATGAATCCACTTCAGCTTGCGCTTATTTATGGATCTTTTGTAAATAACGGTAATATACTAAAACCTATATTGGACATGAAAGATAAAACAGATAATCCTAAAATTTGGAAAGAAAATGTTATATCAAAGGAAATTGCAGATATTATAAATAAAGATTTAATTCAAGTAATAGAAAATCCAAATGGGACAGGACATGATGCCAAAATATCAGGTATAACTTTAGCAGGAAAAACTGGTACTGCAGAGTTAAAACAAAATCAAGGGAAAACTGGAAAAGAAAATGGATGGTTTATTTCTTATAACACAGAAAACCCAAGCATTATGACTGTTATGATGATTGAAAATGTAGAAAATAAGGGTGGAAGTTCTTATGTAGTTCCTAAAGTAAAGAATGTTATGGAAAAATACTTAAAACACTAAAAAGCTTATAAAAAATAGCTGAAACATTAAAAAGCAGTTTAACTTAATTTAAACTGCTTTTTATATAGAAAAAATTTAAACTGGTATAGACATCTATAGGTATATAGGTTATAATATATAATAAATAGAATTTATTATATAAATAAAGAGTGGTGTTTAAGTATGAGTGTAGATAAAAATAGTCCAATTCCTGTGTACTATCAATTAAAAGAAGATATTAAACAAAAAATAAATAAAGGAGTTTGGAAAGCTGGAGAATGTATTGCCAGCGAAAGAGAGCTTTCTATAGAACACAATGTAAGCAGAATGACTGTAAGACAGGCACTTGGAGAACTTGTACAAGAAGGCGTTCTTTATAGAGAAAAAGGCAAAGGAACTTTTGTTTGTGAACCTAAGGTTAAGCAAAGAGATATAATGAGCTTTTCAGAGATGGTTGAAAAAATAGGCCTTAAACTTAAAACAGAAATTTTAACATTTGAAAAAGTGCATACTTTAGAAAATCTTAAAAATTTACTTCCATATGATGAAGTTTATAAATTAGATAGATTAAGAATTGTAGAAGGAGAGGTAATTGCTAAAGAACTTGTATATATTCCGTTACAATATCTAGAAGGTGTAGAAAGAAAAAAGCTTGAGTATTCTTTATATAACATATTAGAAGAAAAAGGAATATTTATAGATCATTCTGAAGCTTCTATACAAGCTATACTTATAGATGATAATTATAAAAAGCTATTTAGAATTGAAAAAGATGTTCCTCTTTTAAAATCTTTTAGTAAAAATATAACTAATAATGGTAAATTAATTTTTATTGAAGAATCTATTTATAGATCAGATAAATATATATTAGAAGTTAATATGCTTAGGAAAGAGGGTAAAATAAAATGAAAGTTATAGTAGCAGATAATTACAATGAAATGAGTAAAATTGCAGCTAATGAAATAGCTAAACTTTTATATGTAAAACCTAATGCAGTTCTTGGTCTTGCAACAGGGAGTACACCAGAAGGAGTTTATAAAGAATTAGTAAAATTAAATAAAGAACATAAAGTAGATTTTTCACAGGTAACTTCTTTTAATTTAGATGAATATAGAGGATTAAAAGGCGACCATCCTCAAAGCTATAGATATTTTATGGATATAAATTTATTTAATCATGTAAATATAGATAAAAATAAAACTCATATTCCAAATGGTGTAGCAGAAGATATAGAAAAAGAATGCAGAGAATATGATGAAGCTATAGAAAAAGCAGGTGGAATTGATCTTCAGCTTTTAGGTATAGGTACAAATGGGCATATTGGATTTAATGAGCCTTCAGATTATTTAAATTTAAACACTCATTTAACTGATCTTACTAAAGAAACTATAAAAGCAAATTCAAGATTTTTTGAAAATATAGAAGAAGTACCAACTCAGGCTATAACTATGGGACTCGGGAGTATAATGAAAGCTAAAAAAATAATTCTTTTAGCAAGCGGAAAAAAGAAAGCTGAAATAATAGCTAAATTAGTAGAGGATAAAATAAGTACAAAAGTTCCAGCATCTATTTTACAAGTTCATCCAGATGTACTTGTAATAGTAGATAAGGAAGCAGCCTCACTTTTAAAACACAATTCAAACAATGAAATAAAATATGTATAACAAAAGAAAATTTGTTGGATAAAACTGTAGTTAAATATTATTACAATGAAATAATATATATAACAAAAAATCTGCAAAATAATTAAATTTTGCAGATTTTTTTATTAAAATTTGATTAATAATTTTAATAATTATAAAAATATATTATAACTAAATTTTTAAAAGTTTAGAATTTGAAAAATTTTATTATCAATTGAAAGCATTACTTTAAAAGAGTATAATAATAGAATCTTATAAACTAAGGGTGATAGAATTATGGCTAAATCAAAAACGGTATTTATTTGCCAAAAGTGCGGTTATGAAAATCCTAAATGGATGGGGAAGTGTCCAGAATGTGGATCGTGGAATAGTATGACAGAAGAGCAAAAAAGTCCAGCTCAAGACTTTACAAGGGCAGTTACTATAAGTACTGGTAACAAGCCTCAAAGTATTATAAATATAAAATCTGGAGAATACGAAAGATTTGATACAGGTATATCAGAACTTAATAGAGTTTTAGGAGGGGGACTTGTAAAAGGCTCTTTAGTACTCATTTCCGGGGATCCAGGTATTGGGAAGTCAACATTACTTCTTCAAACTGCAAATAATATTGCAAAAAGATATGGTAAGGTGCTTTATGTATCTGGAGAAGAGTCAGAAGAACAGATAAAAATGAGAGGAGATAGACTAGAAGCTATTTCTTCAGAGCTTTATATATTATCTGAAACTAATATAGATATTATTGAGCAGCATATAGAAGATGTTCACCCTATATTTGTAATAGTAGATTCTATTCAAACTTTGTATAAAAATAACTTAACTTCTGCTCCAGGAAGTGTTTCTCAGGTTAGAGAATGTTCTAGTGATTTAATGCGTATTGGGAAAACTAGAAATATACCTTTTTTTATTGTTGCTCATGTAACTAAAGCAGGAGAATTAGCAGGACCAAGGGTTTTAGAACATATGGTAGATGCTGTGCTTACTTTTGAAGGAGAAAGAACAGAAGACTTTAGAATATTAAGAACAGTAAAAAACCGTTTTGGAACTACAAGTGAAATAGGTGTATTTGAAATGTCTAGTACTGGACTTAAAGAAATAACAGATCCATCAAGAGTATTTCTAGAAGAAAATAGCTCTACAAAAGAAGGAGCAGTTGTTATAGGTGTTATGGAAGGCACAAGGCCTATACTAGTAGAAATACAGGCACTTGTAAGTGAGACTAAAGCTGTTATACCAAGAAGAACTTCAGTAGGAATAGATAATTCTAGATTAAATTTAATTTTAGCAGTACTTGAAAAAAAACTTAAAATCCCCTTTTATAATTGCGATGTATATGTTAATGTAGTAGGTGGTTTAAACATTTATGGAACTTATGGAGATTTAGGTTTAGCTTTGGCTCTTATATCAAGTTTAAAAGGTAAAGAATTAAATTTAGAAAAAGCTTTAATTATTGGAGAAGTAGGGCTTACTGGAGAAGTAAGACCAGTTTCTTATTGTGATAGATTAGTAAATGAAGGAATTAAAATGGGCTTTAAAAATATAGTTATACCATATAGAAATAGAGAAAAAGCACAATCAAAGGATGCAGATGTTATATTGATTTCCTCTCTTAAGGAAGCCATAAAAAAGGTTTTTAAATAAATTTAATTTAAAAGTAAATTTATTTAATTTAAACAGATTTGAGACTAATATAAAAAATAAAAATAAGAACTTTAGTTACTCAAATATAAATTAATTAAATAAAGTATATAAATAGGGTGATTAATTATGAGAATTGAAAAAGATAAAGAACTTTTAAATATACTTAAAATTATGGCTCCAGGTACACCTTTAAGAGAAGGACTTGAAAATGTGCTTAGGGCTAAAACAGGTGGACTTATAGTTTTAGGAGATAGTGAGCAGGTTTTAGATATAGTAGATGGAGGTTTTTATATAAACTCTGAATATACTCCAACTTATGTATATGAGCTTGCTAAAATGGATGGAGCTATAGTAATAAGCAGTGATTTTAAAAAAATATTATATGCTAATACTCAGCTTGTACCAGATTCAAGCATACCTACATTTGAAACAGGTACCAGGCATAGGACTGCAGATAGGGTTGCAAAACAAACAGGTGCTATAGTTATTGCTATATCTCAAAGAAGAAATATTATAACTATATACAAGGATAATTTTAAATATATTTTAAAAGACACAAGTGTAATACTTAGTAAAGCCAATCAAGCTATACAAACTTTAGAAAAATATGTTGTTGTACTTGATAGAGTTATAAGTAATTTAAATATGCTAGAATTTCAGGATATAGCTACACTTTTTGATGTTATAACAGTTATTCAAAGAACAGAAATGGTTATGAGAATTGTAGGAGAAATAGAAAGGTATATATGTGAGCTTGGCAACGAAGGCAGGCTTGTTTCTATGCAGCTAAATGAACTTGTAAAATCTGTTGAACAAGATGAAATATATTTAATAAGAGATTATTGTCAAAATGGGTTAGATTACAATGATATTTATAAACAGATTCAAAGTATATCACAAGAAGAACTTTTAGATTTAGATTATTTATCTAAAATACTTGGATATACAGGAGTACCTTTAGTAGATACATTTATTTCTCCAAGAGGATTTAGAATGTTAAGTAAAATACCTAGAATACCTTCAGGAGTTATAGAAAATTTAATCAAAAGATTTAAAGAGCTTAAAGGAGTTATGGAAGCTTCTTATGAGCAGCTTGATAAAGTAGAAGGAATAGGAGAAGCTAGGGCAAAAGCTATTAAAAATGGGTTAAGAAGACTTAGAGAGCAGATAATGATTGATAAGCCTATATAAGTTAGAACTTAAAGAAATTTAATAAAATTAAACTTAAAAAGCAGCACAAAAGTTAGTGCCGCTTTTATTTTATTTAAGAAAATTTAATTATATTAGATTTTAGAGTTATTTTAGCTTTAAAAAAATTCTTGTAGTGCTTTTATTTTAAAGAAAACTTACCTAAAGTTTCTATTCTATCATATTCTTTTAAAAGTATATCGTACATATTTAAATCAAGAAGATTACATAAAGAAGCAATATAAAATAAATGATTTCCTATTTCTTTTTCTAATACATCTCTACAGTTATCGCAAGGTACTCCTTTAAGATGGGTTTCAAATTGATCTTTTAAATCTTCAATACTTATATTGTCATCTAAATCTTCAATTTTTTGCTTTTTAGCCTCTATAGACATACAGCCACAATTTGTAACAGCTTTAGCAACAGCTCTATTAATTCTGCTGTCTGATTCTTGAAGTTTAGTCATTATATCTAAAACACTTCTATGTCTTAACAAAGATTCGCTTACGCAGTTTTGAAAATCGTCGAAGATAACATCTTTCATTGGGTCTCAACTCCTTAAATAAGTTTAATATCTTCTATAAAATACTTGAAAAATAAAAATATTAAAAAAATAATTTTGATTTTTATTCTCTGCTTATAAAACAACAAAATATACAAAAAATTTGTTCTGAAAATTATTTTTTCCATTATCTTAATGTAATTATAAAATTTTTCAGATAATTTTGTCAACAAACCATAGGACAAATTTTTATGTACATTTATATAATAAATCAAGAACACTTATAAAGATAGGGGGAAAAAAGATGTTAACTAATGGTGATAAAATATTTGTACCTAATTATGGCGCTGGAATAATAAAAAATATTGAATTAAAAAATATATATAATACTGTATGTGAATTTGTTTATATAGAATTAGTTATAAACGAAATAAGTTTGTCTATACCTATAAATAGAATAAAAAATTACAAAATAAGAGAAATTGTAACAAAAGAACAGTTATATAACTGCATTAATATAATTAAAGAGGAACCTAAGAAAATAGAAAAAAAATGGAGCAAAAGATATAGAAATAATAATGATAAAATATCTACTGGAATTTTAGAGAAAGAATGTGAAGTTTTAAGGGATTTATATTATCTAAAAAGTAAGGGCATTATGCCTTTAGGAGAAGAAAAAATATTAAATAAAGCTGAAGAACTAGTTGGAAGTGAAATAATGCTTGTTTTAGATATAAGCTTAAATGAAGCATTAAAAATTATAAGAAATTTAAAATAATATAATAAATTATTATTAAATAAGGCCTCTAATTATTGAAAAAAATATTTTTATAATATATATTAGATATAAACAGATTTAAATTTGAAAAATTTGCTAATAATGTAAAGGGAGGTGATTTTATTGCTTAAAAAGATTTTTAGAGGTCTTTTTACTGCAACCGGGTTAATAATTGGTTTTTTTATTGGAAAATTTCTTTTAAAACCTAATTATTTCCACAGTTTAAACTATTTCAATAGTAATATTATTTTAAAAGTAATATTTTTAATTTTATGTACATTAATTTTTGGATTTATTTTATTTTTAATTTCTCCTTGGATTAACAAGTTTATATTTGCTGCAATTGATTATATGGAAAAGAGCATTCAAAAAATTCCTGTAAATGAAATTATTTTTGCTACAACAGGAGGTATTGTAGGACTTATTATTGCATCATTATTTGGAATACTACTTGCACAAATATCATTTTTTTGGACAATTATATCTGTACTTATAGCTGTGGCTTTAGCATCTATAGGAGCTGATATAGCTGTAAGGAAAAGAGAAGAACTTATAAATTTCTTTTCAAATATAAAAAAAGGAAGTGTTTCAAAGGAAAAAAAATCTAAAGGACCCCAAAAGGGAGATGCAAAAATTTTAGACACTTCTGTTATAATAGATGGAAGAATATTTGATATATGTCAAACTGGTTTTATAGAGGGGTCTCTTATTATACCTAATTTTGTACTTGAAGAATTAAGACATATTGCAGATTCTTCAGATGCTTTAAAAAGAAACAGGGGAAGAAGAGGTCTAGATATATTAAATAAAATTCAAAAAGAACTTAATATAGATGTTCAAATATATGAAAAAGATTTTCCGGATATAGCAGAAGTTGATAGTAAATTATTAAAACTTGCACAGGTTTTAAACGGAAAAGTTATAACAAATGACTATAATTTAAATAAGGTTGCAGAATTTCAAGGTGTTTCAGTTCTTAATATAAATGAATTAGCAAATGCAGTTAAGCCTGTAGTTTTACCAGGCGAAGAGATGAAAATTCAAATAATTAAAGATGGTAAAGAATCAGGACAAGGGGTAGCTTATCTTGATGATGGTACTATGATAGTAGTTGAAGGCGGAAGAAAGTATATTGGAGAAACAAAAGATGTAGTAGTAACTTCTGTACTTCAAACTGCTGCAGGAAGAATGATTTTTGCAAGACGTAAAGAAGAAATGGAAGCTTAAGTAAAGGTTAAGGTGTATTTTATGGATAAAGTTTGTGCAATTATAGTTGCTGCTGGTAAAGGTAAAAGAATGGGTACTAATATAAATAAGCAATTTTTAAAATTAAAAGATAAACCTATACTTTATTATACACTTATGGCTTTTCAAAATTGCAATCTAATAGACAGTATAATTCTTGTTACATCAGAAAAAGAAGCAGAGTATTGTAAAAATGAAATAATAAAAAAATATAACATTAATAAAGTTTCAGCTGTAGTTTACGGTGGAGAAGAAAGACAGCATTCAGTGTATAATGGATTAAAAGCTGCATCAGAGTATGATATAGTATTAATTCATGATGGAGCAAGACCTTTTGTAGATAATAAAAATATTTTAGAAGGTATAAAATATGCTGAAAAATTTGGAGCGGCTGCTTGTGGAGTTAAGGTTAAAGATACAATAAAAATTATAGATGAAAATAATTTTTCTAAAGAAACTTTAGATAGAGATAAACTTTTTGCTGTTCAGACACCTCAATGTTTTAAATATGATATTATATTTAATTGCCATAAAAAAGCAGCTGAATATAATATTAAATTTACTGATGATACAAGCATTGCTGAGTATTTTGGAAACAAAGTATATTTTTATGAAGGAAGTTATAATAATATCAAAATAACTACACCTGAAGACTTAATTATTGGAGAAAAAATATTAGAGTATAGACATACAACATAAAAACTAAATATAATTAAGTAAAATAATAATCCAAGTATATAATATATTTTGTTTATAACAAAGAAGATTATTTTATCATGAAGCTATATTAAATTTTTAAGTTTTATATCTATATAAAAAATATATAGTATTAAATATAAATTCTCGCCTTTTGGTGAGTATTTTTTTTATGATATAATTTTTAGGGGAAAGTATTATAAAATTAATTGATTTTACGATAAAGATTATTATAAACTATGACTAAAATTAACTTTAAAGTAGCAAATATATATTAATTTGTAGTATTATATATAGGATAAAAATAAAAGTATGGTAGAATATTAGTTATAAAGGAGTTGAAAAATATGAAAATATATAATACCCTTTCAAAAACAAAAGAAGAATTTGTTCCAATTGTGCCTAATGAAGTAAGTATGTATGTGTGCGGACCTACTGTTTACAATTTTTTTCATATAGGTAATGCAAGAACATTTATAGTATTCGATTCATTTAGAAGATACTTAGAATATAAAGGATATAATGTAAAATTTGTTCAAAATTTTACAGATATAGATGACAAAATGATAAATAGAGCTAATGCTGAAAATATAACAGTTAAAGAGCTTGGAGATAAATTTATAAAAGAATATTATAAAGATGCAGATGCATTAAATATAAAAAGAGCAACTGTTAATCCAAGGGCTACTGAATTTATTTCTGAAATAATTAATTTTGTAAAAGATTTAATAGATAAAGGGTATGCTTATGAAGTTGATGGAGATGTATATTTTAGTACAAAAAAATTTAAAGATTATGGTAAGCTTTCAGGGCAGAATTTAGAACAGCTTCAAGCTGGAGCGAGAATAAGCATTGATGAAAGAAAAAAAGATCCAATGGATTTTGCGGTATGGAAAAAACAAAAATTAGGAGAACCTGCTTGGGAAAGTCCTTGGGGAATGGGAAGACCAGGCTGGCATATAGAATGCTCATGCATGGCATATAAACTATTAGGAGAAACAATAGATATACATGCTGGGGGAGAAGATTTAGCATTTCCACATCATGAAAATGAAATTGCACAAAGTGAGGCTAGAAACGGAAAACCATTTGCAAATTATTGGATGCACTCTGCTTTTATAAATGTTGATAATAAAAAAATGTCTAAATCATTAAATAATTTCTTTACTGCAAGAGAAGTTTTAGAAAAATATGATGCAGATGTTATTAGATTATTTATGCTTTCAGCACATTATAGAACTCCTCTTAATTTTAGTGAAGAACTTTTAGAAGCTTCTAAAGCTTCTTTAGAAAGATTATATAACGCTATAGCTAACCTTGAAAGTCTTTTAGAAGAAGTAAAAATAGATAAAATGAATGAAGATGAAAAAAATTATTTAGAAAAATTAAATGGCTATAGAGATAAATATATAGAAAAGATGGATGATGATTTTAATACTGCAGATGCTATTTCAGTTATATTTGATTTAGTAAGAGATATTAATACTAACGTAACATTAACTTCTTCAAAAGAACTTGTAAAATTGTCATTAGATCTTATAAGAGAACTTGGTAAACCTCTTGGTATACTCCAAAAATCTACCAAAGGAAATTTAGAAAAAGAAATAGAAGAACTTATAGCTAAAAGACAGCAGGCTAGAAAAGATAAAAATTGGGCTTTAGCAGATAAAATAAGAGATGAGCTTAAAGCTAAAGGAATTATTCTTGAAGATACTCCACAAGGAGTAAGATGGAAGAAGGTATAATATTTAATGGATTTTGATTTATTCAAGAAAAAATTTACAACAAAAGAAGCAGCGCAGCTAAATCCTTTAGTACTTGCTTTTGTAGGAGATGCTGTATATGAAGTTTTTATAAGGACATATCTTATAGATAAAAATAGAGATATGTCTGTGCATAAACTTCATAAAGAAGCCATTTCTTTTGTAAAAGCTCACTCTCAAAGTGAGTTTATGAAAAAATTAGAAAATGAACTTTCAAAAGAGGAAATAATAATATTTAAAAGGGGAAGAAATTCAAAATCAGCAACTGTACCTAAAAATGCTGACGTGCAGGAGTATAGAATAGCTACAGGTTTTGAAAGTCTATTAGGTTTTTTATACTTAACAGAGCAAAATGAAAGACTTAATTATATATTAAATACTGTTATAAAATTAAGATGTGAAGATCAAAGGAAGGGATAAAATGAAAAAAGAAAAAACTAAAGATGAATTAAAAGAAAAGTATGAAAATGTTCGGGCGGCTAAAAATGATAATTTATATAAAAAAAATATTGAAAATGCACCAGTTAGAGAAGATATTATTGAAGGTAGAAATGCAGTTATTGAAGCTTTAAGATCTGATAGAACAATAGAACAGATTATGATTGCAAAAGGCGATTCTCAAGGTTCTATAAATGTTGTAATAGCACTAGCTAAAGATAAGGGCATTGTTATAAAAGAAGTAGATAGAAAAAAATTAGATAGCATGTCTGCCTCCAGAGCACATCAAGGAGTTATAGCTTTAGTTACTCCTTATAAATATTTTGAAGTAGAAGATATACTAAAATATGCAGAAGAAAAAAAAGAAAATCCATTTATAATTATTTTAGATGAAATTGAAGATCCTCATAATTTTGGTGCAATAATAAGAAGTGCTGAAGTTTGTGGAGCTCATGGAATTATTATACCAAAAAGAAGAAATGTAGGTATAACTTCAACAGTATATAAGTCTTCTGCAGGAGCAGTAGAACATATGAAAATAGCAAAAGTTACAAATATTAATTCGGTAATAGATGAACTTAAAGGAAAAAATATTTGGATTTATGGAGCAGATATGGCAGGAGAGAGTTATTGCTTTGATGTAGATTTAAAAGGCTCAATAGCACTTGTTATAGGAAGCGAAGGTAAAGGAATTTCAAAACTTACTAAAAGTAAATGTGACATGCTTGTAAAAATACCTATGGTAGGTAAAATTAATTCATTAAATGCTTCTGTTGCTGGTGGAATAATGATGTATGAAGTTTTGAAACAAAGGATTAAAAGGGATTAAAATTGAGAAACGTTTTTGTTGATGGATATAATGTTATAAATAGTTGGCCCGAACTTAAAAAAATTAAAGAATATAGTTTAGAAGCAGCTAGAGTAAAACTTATAGATTACATTCAAAATTATGCTACCTTTAAGGGATATAAAGTTTATATTGTGTTTGATGCTCATATGGTCAGTGGGAGTTTAGAGAAAAAAGAAAAAATTACAGATAATCTCATAATTGTATATACAAAAGAAGGAGAAACTGCTGATAGTTATATTGAAAAAACTGTAAATAAAATTGGCAGAAATACAGAGGTTTGTGTAGTAACTTCTGATTCTTTAGAACAACAGGTTACATTTCAAAGAGGAGCTATAAGAATGTCATCTTTGGAATTTTACTTTGAAGTAAAAGAAGCTGAAAATAAGATTAGAACTAAATCAGAAAAAAAGTATTCAGAGAAAAGACATTTAATAGAAGATAGAATTCAAAAAGATATTTTGGAAAAACTTGAAAAAATACGAAGAAGCAAGTAAAACCTCTTGACGAAAAAAATAGTTTAAATGTATAATTAATCTTAGGGCATGGCATACTTGGGGGGATTATATTGTATAAAAACGTTATATTTTCTACAAAAAATTTTTCTGACTTTGAAAACAAACTAGATGAGGAAATAGCAATTGAAGCAAAAAATGGTAATACTGTAGCTCAAGAATACCTCATTAATAAATATGAAAATTTTGTTAAAGCAAAAGCAAAATCTTACTTTTTAATTGGAGCTGATAAGGAAGATATATATCAAGAAGGTATGATAGGCCTTTATAAAGCTATACGAGATTTTAAAAATGATAAAATGACTTCCTTTAAAGCTTTTGCAGAACTTTGTATCACAAGACAAATTATTACAGCCATTAAAACTGCAACTAGGCAAAAGCATATTCCGCTTAACACATATATATCTTTAAATAAGCCTATATATGATGAAGAGTCGGACAGGACTTTGCTTGATATATTATCAATGGCTAAGGTAACAGATCCTGAAGAAATTGTAATAAGCCAAGAAGAATTAAAACATATAAAAGTAGAAATTGGAGAAGTTTTGTCCGATTTGGAATTGGAAGTTTTATCTTCTTATCTTGATGGAAAGTCTTATCAAGAAATTGCATGTGATTTAAATAAACATGCAAAATCTATAGATAATGCACTTCAAAGAGTAAAAAGAAAACTTGAAAAAAGTCTATATGGTAAGTAAAAAAATACCTATTGACATATAAAAATCTTTATATTAAAATTAGTAATTGGTATGTGATATACATATAATTTAATTAATGAGCGGGTGTAGCTCAATGGCAGAGCCCTAGCTTCCCAAGCTAGTTACGGGGGTTCGATTCCCCTCACCCGCTCCAAAAATTTAATTTATTAAAAAGTTTGAATTGCCCATATAGCTCAGTAGGTAGAGCGTCACCTTGGTAAGGTGGAGGTCACCGGTTCAATCCCGGTTATGGGCTCCATAAAAATATATTTTTTATGTTATTTAATTTAATAACACACCAGGGTAAGTGTATTTGAAATAAAGGAGGAAATAAAAATGTCAAAGGCAAAATTTGAAAGAAGCAAGCCACATGTAAATATTGGAACAATAGGACACGTAGACCATGGT